>JBPCND010000082.1:0-24493 GCA_051001655.1 Nocardioides sp.
CACAACGCCGTCGACAAGGTCGTCGGTGCCCGGATCCTGAGCGGCGACCATCCGTCGGCTCCGGTGCTGGCCGTGAGCGGGCGGATCGGCTTCGAGATCGTGCAGAAGGCCGTGGCTGCCGGTGTGGGCGTCCTCGCCGCAGTAGGTGCGCCCTCCAGCCTGGCCGTCGACCTGGCGGAGCGAGCCGGGCTGTGCGTCGTCGGCTTCCTGCGGGTGAACCGGTTCGTCACCTACAGCGCTGGGGAGCGCATCGGCGTGTGATCGCCGTTCTGTCGGCGCCGGGCCCTAGCGTCGGGCTGTGCGCATCCTCCACACCTCTGACTGGCATCTTGGCCGGTCCTTCCACCGCGAAGGCCTGCTCGGTGCGCAGGCTGCCTTCATCGACCATCTGCTCGAGACCGTCGAGACCGAGCATGTCGACATGGTCGTGGTGGCGGGCGACGTCTATGACCGTGCGCTTCCTCCGGTCGACGCCGTGGAACTCGCCGACGAGACCTTTGCCCGACTGGCCGCGTCGCGCGCCCAGGTCGTGGTCACGAGCGGCAACCACGACTCCCAGATCCGGCTCGGGTTCAACTCGCGGCTCGCGGACTCCGCGGGGGTGCACCTGCGGACGCGGTGGCAGGACGTCGGATCCCCGGTCCTGGTCGAGGACCGGCACGGACCCGTGGCGGTCTACGGTCTGCCCTACCTGGAACCCGACGCCGTGCGCGGTGCCTGGGCGCTCGACTCACGCAGCCACGAGGTGACCCTGAGGGAGGCGATGCGGCGCGTGCACCAGGACCTGCTCGCGCGCCGTGACACACGGTCGGTCGTGATGGCCCACGCATTCGTCGCCGGCAGCCCCGAGGCAGGTCCCGCGATGGCCAGCGACAGCGAGCGTGACATCTCCGTGGGCGGCCTCCAGATCGTTCCCACCGAGGTGTTCTCCGGGGTGGACTACGTCGCGCTGGGCCACCTCCACGGCCGGCAGATCCTGACCGAGACCGTCCGCTACAGCGGCTCGCCGCTCGCATACTCCTTCTCGGAGGCTGCCCACCACAAGGGATCCTGGTTGGTCGAGCTCGGGCCGGAGGGTGTGGTGCACACCGACTTCGTTCCCGCACCGGTCCCGCGACGCCTGCGCACCGTCCGCGGCACCCTCGCAGACCTGCTCGCCGACCCGGCGCTCGTCGAGGTCGAGGGATGTTGGCTGCAGGTGACCCTGACCGATCCGCGCCGACAGATGCATGCGATGGAACGCCTGCGCGAGCGCTTCCCTCACACCCTGATCCTGAGCTTCGACCCGCAAGGCGCCTTGCGCGAGCGGCGTCCCGCACCTCCCCGGGTCGACGGACGCAGCGACCTCGACATCGCTCTCGGCTTCGTCGCGGAGGTGCGGGATCTGGAGGCCACCACGGAGGAGGCTCTCCTGCTTCAGCTGGCGTGTGACTCCTGCCGGATCAACGAGGACGCCGACGCAGTCCTCGACGTCGAGGTGAGCTGATGCGCCTGCACCGCCTCGAGGTCACCGCCTTCGGCCCCTTCGCAGGCACCGAGACAGTCGACTTCGATGCGCTCAACGACGCCGGGCTGTTCTTGTTGACCGGCGCCACCGGGGCCGGGAAGACCAGCATCCTCGACGCCGTCTGCTTCACGCTTTATGGCAGCGTCCCGGGCGTGCGAGGGGTCAAGACCCTCAAGTCCCAGCATGCCGACGAGCTGACCCGGCCGGAGGTGGTCCTCGACTTCAGCGTGCGCGAGCGTCGGTTCGTGATCCGAAGGTCGCCCGAGTGGAGTCGGCCGAAACGCCGAGGCACCGGGACCAGGGTCGAGACCGCCTCGGCTTCTCTTGCGGAGGTCCTCGACGGTGACGAGCACTTCCTCACCGCGCGGGCCGCCGAGGTCGGGCTGCAGGTGTCCAGCCTCATCGGGATGCAGGCCAGCCAGTTCCAACAGGTGGCGATGCTGCCCCAGGGCGAGTTCCAGCGGTTCCTCCAAGCGACCACACAGGATCGCCACGATGTCCTGCAACACCTCTTCCAGACCGACCGCTTCGCAAGGATTGAGTCCTGGGTGCAGGACCGGAGTCGGAGTCTGCGCGAGCAGGCGGCCCTGCGAGAGCAGGCGGTGCAGAGACTTCTCGATGCCATGGCCGAACGCTCCGGCGCCGCTCTCCCCACACCGTTGGGACCGGAGTGGCTGGCTTCGTCGGTCGGTGACGGGTCCGTTGTCTCCTGGGCGGACACGCTCGTCGTGGAGGCCTGCAAGACCCTGGGTTCCGCGACGGCGGCACACGAGGCCGCGCTTGCCGCCCAGACCGGTGCCCGCACCCGGCTCGAGGCGGCCCGGGTCCGCCAACGACTCCACCTCCGGCGGGTCACCGCCCTGCACCAGCAGTCATCCTTGCGAGCCCGCGAAGGCCAAGTCGACGCCGCTCGGGCCGCCCTCGACGCCGATGTCCGTGCTGCTGCCTGCTTGCCGGTGCTCGGCCTCCTCGAGGACGCCGAGGCCGAGCTGACCCTGGCCAGGGATCTATTCCAGGAGCAGCAGCGAGCACTCGGCTCGCTCTCCGAGCTCACCCTCCTGGTCCCCGATGTCGACTGGGACGATCCCGAGTCGATCCGTGCCGTCAGCCACTCAGGTCAGGCGCGGCTGGGCCAGGTCCGGGCGCTGTCGCCGCGAGTGCGTGATCTCGTCGAGGACAGGCAGACGATCGAAGACCTCGAGTCCCGGCTCGTGACCCATCAGAGCGAGCAGGCCAGGCTCCAGGATTCGATGACCCGACTGCCCGAGGAGCGCGCACGGGTCCGGCACCAGCTCGAGGCAGCCACTGCCCTTGCTGCCCGCGAGGAAGCCCTGGGCCTGCAGCTCGACCGTGCTCTGGCCCGCTGTGTCGCAGCCGAGAGGCTCCCCGATGCCCTCACGCGCCGATCCGCGGCCGATGACGTGGAGCGTGCGGCCCGGGACACAGCGGCCGACGCGCGCGAGGCCGTCCAGGACCTGACCGATCGGCGGCTCGCCGGGATGGCCGCCGCGCTCGCCGGCGACCTGTCCGACGGCGTGTGCTGCCAGGTCTGCGGCAGTGTGGAGCATCCGGCTCCGGCACGGGTGGCCCAGACCGCTGTCACCGAACGGCAACAGGCAGTGGCGGTCGCTGCCTACGACCGCGCCCAGCGTGACCACCTGAGCTCGGTCGAGCAGGCGACCTCGGCCGCCCGACTCGTCGCACAGCTCCAGGACTCGGCTGGTCCGGTGGACGCAGCAGGGGCACGATCATCGGTCGACACGCTGCGAAGGCAGCTCGACGCCGCCCGGTCCGCACGAGCGGCTGCCACCCGGCTCCACCAGAGGTGCGCGGCTCTCGAAGACCGGCTGACCCTCGGCTCCACACGGCTCTCCGAGCTGTCCTCGGTCGTCGCCGCCACGCACCAGACCCTGACAACTTGTCGCTCGGCTGTCTATGCAGCCGAGGCCGCCGTGGCGGAGCTGCTAGGTGATGCCGCGGACCCCGGCGACCTTCCGGTGCTCGAGCAGCGACTCGTCCGGATGCTCAGTGAGGTGGACCGGCTGCGCGCCTTGATCGAGAAGCTTCACCGGGCACAGGTGCGACAGCGAGACCTCTTCGAGCAGGCCGACCGGACCGCGACCTCTCACGCCTTTGACTCCGCAGGTGAAGTGAAGACGGCCGTGTTGTCACCCGGCGAGAGCGAGCGGCTCGCTGGTCTGGTCACGGAGCATGTGGAAGCGCTCGCCCACGTGAGTGCCGTTCTTCGAGACTCGGAGGTCCCCGGAGTCGACGACACTCCGCCGCCGGACGTCGAGGCAGCCCAACGCTGCAGTGACCTGGCTGAGCACGAGGTGACGGTCTCCATGCGGACCTACCACCACAGCGAGCAGGCCCTCGCCGACCTGTCCGGGCTCCGGGCTCGGCTCGACCAGGCGTTGACCCACTTCGAGCCGCTGCGGCACAGCTCGTCTCGGGCCGAGTCGATGTCCAAGCTCGTCCGAGGAATGGGCAACGACAACCATCTCCAGATGCGTCTGTCCGCCTACGTTCTCGCTCGGCGGCTCGACCAGGTGCTCGACGCGGCCAATGAGCGCCTCGCCCACATGCGCGACCAGCGCTACCTTCTCCAACGCACCGGGCGGGCGGCTCGTCGTTCCAGTCCGGCTGGTCTCGGACTCGAGGTGGTCGACCAGTGGACCGGCGACGTCCGAGACCCGGCGACCCTGTCCGGTGGCGAGACGTTCGTGGTCTCTCTGGCGCTCGCTCTCGGCCTCGCGGACGTGGTCACCCAGGAGGCAGGCGGCATCGAGATAGAGACGTTGTTCGTCGACGAGGGCTTCGGCAGCCTCGACGCGGACACACTCGACGACGTGATGGACCGGCTCGACGGGCTGAGAGCCGGTGGCCGGACCGTCGGGGTGGTGAGTCACGTGAGTGAGCTCCGGACCAGGATTCCGAACCAGCTCCACGTGCACAAGTCATCGCGGGGATCCTGGGTCCGCCAGTCGACCCTGGTGGGATGAACCGCTCCGAGCAGCGGATGCTCGCCGTCGTCGACCTCGACGGAGTCCTGGCAGACGTCCGACACCGGCTGCACCACGTCAGTCAGCAACCCAAGGACTGGGCTGCGTTCTTCGCCGCGGCACCCAGCGATCCGGTCCTCGAGGAGGGTCGCCGGGTCGTCGAGGCGCTGGCGCGGGTGCACGAGGTCGTCTACCTCTCGGGCCGTCCCGAGACCTGCAGGCCGGACACGGAGCGGTGGCTGGCTGGGCACGACCTGCCTGCAGCCCAGGTCCTCCTGCGCCCCGCCCGGGACCGGCGACCCAGTTGCCTGGTCAAGCTCGAGGCGTTGGGCCGGCTGGCCGACGGGCGGTCGATCGCGGTCCTCGTCGACGACGACCCACTGGTCCTCGAGGCGGCGCGAGCGGCTGGCTACGACGTACTCCCGGCCACCTGGATGGGTGACCTGCCGGCATTGCGTGAGGCACAAGAGGTCGACGGGGAAACCTGATCGGCGTCGGGTCCGCGACACACGTGGCCCCCGCGGGACAGCGTGGCTCATCGGCGCATAGATTCTTCGCATGACCTCGTCGCACCCGATCGACCCGGACTTCACCACGCTGCCCTATCAGCGGATGGCCGAGGCGGCGCTCTCGCGGGCGCAGGACTTCCACGTCAACCACGCCGACTTCCGGTTCGAGCGCGTCCGCTACCAGGACATCGGTGTCCGAGACGGCAGGCTCCAAGGCGCCTCCGACACCGAGGACGTCGGCTTCGCCGTGCGAGTGATCCTCAACGGGGCCTGGGGCTTCGCCTCGGGGGTGATCCTCGGTGCGGAGTCCGCCATCCAGGTCGCCGAGACGGCCGTCCGCACGGCGCAGGTGGCAGCAGCCATGACCAGCCGTCCGGTCGCGCTGGCACCGGAGCCGACGTACCGAGACGTCACCTGGGTCAGCGACTACGACATAGACCCCTTGAGCGTGCCGCTCGAGGAGAAGGTTGCGCTGCTCGCGGAGTGGTCACGGAGGTTGTACGACGCTCCAGGCGTCGCGCACTCCAGCGGCAACCTCAAGCAGGTCGTGGAGAACAAGTTCTACACCGACCTGGCCGGCACCAGCACCATTCAACAGCGGGTCCGTCTCCAGCCGGCCTTCGAGGCGTTCGGGTCCCACGAGGCAACCGGCGCCTTCGACTCGATGCGCACCATCGCTCCTCCGGTGGGGCGTGGCTGGGAGTACCTCACCGACGACAGCTACGACTGGGACACCGAGCTCGCCGAGCTGCCCACCCTGCTGGCCGAGAAGCTGGCTGCACCGACCGTCGAGGCGGCAGCGATGGATCTGGTCATCCACCCCTCCAACCTGTGGCTGACCATCCACGAGTCGATCGGCCACGCCACCGAGCTCGACCGCGCACTCGGCTATGAGGCGAACTACGCCGGCACCTCGTTCGCGACCCTCGACAAGCTCGGCACTCTGCAGTACGGCTCCCCGGTCATGCACGTGACCGGCGATCGCACGGTGCCGCACGGACTCGCCACGATCGGATACGACGACGAGGGGGTCAAGACCCAGAGCTGGGACATCGTCAAGGACGGTGTCCTGGTCGGCTATCAGCTCGATCGGTCGATGGCGCACGAGCACGGCGCCCAGCTCAACGACGGCAGATCCAACGGATGCGCCTACGCCGACTCCCCCGGCCACATTCCCATCCAGCGGATGGCCAATGTGTCGCTGCGGCCGTCGTCGGACGACACCACCACCGAGGATCTCATCGGGCAGGTGGAACGCGGGCTCTACGTCGTCGGTGACCGCTCCTGGAGCATAGACATGCAGCGTTACAACTTCCAGTTCACCGGTCAACGGTTCTTCAGGATCGAGGACGGACGCCTGGACGGCCAGGTGCGTGACGTCGCCTACCAGGCCACCACCACCGACTTCTGGAACTCGATGGAAGCCATTGGGGGTTCCGGCACCTGGCAGCTCGGTGGCGCCTTCAACTGCGGCAAGGCCCAACCCGGACAGGTCGCGTCGGTCTCGCACGGTTGCCCCACGGCCCTGTTCCGGGACGTGAACGTGCTCAACACCGCCACCGAGTCCGACAGCTGAGCCGCCATACAGGCCATCCGACCGTCCAACCAGCAGATGCCTGACGAAGCGAGGAACATCATGACCGCACCGACCCCCCAGGATCTGGTCGAGCACGCTCTCGAGACCTCTCGGTCCACGGGCTGTGTCGTCCTGGTCCGGAACTCCAGCCGCGCCAACCTCCGCTGGGCGAACAACACCTTGACCACCAACGGCGTCATGCACGACGTCACCGTGACCGTCGTCGCGCTCCACGTGGGCGAACCGGGCACGGCCACGGGGTCGGTCACGGCCAGCGGCGCGTCCCTGGAGCAGGTCAGCCGTATCGTCGAGGCCGCGGACGCCGCCGCCGCTGCTGCGGGACCCGCCGAGGACTCGGCCGACCTCGTGACCGGGGCGGTCGCACAGGACTGGCACGACCAGCCGGTGTCCACGTCGATCGAGGTTTACTCCGAATTCGCGCCCGCCCTGGGAGAGGCGTTCGGTCGTGCCGCCGCCGATGACCGGATCCTCTACGGCTTCGTGGACCACGACATCACCACGACGTACCTCGGATCGAGCACCGGTCTGCGGTTGCGCCACGTGCAGCCCTCCGGACACTACGGATGCACGGGAAAGCCCACCGACCTTTCGACGAGCGCCTGGGTCGGCGGTGCGACGCGCGACTTCGCTGACGTCGACGCCCTCGCCATGGAGGCCGAGCTCGTCCGGCGACTGGGCTGGGCCCAGAACCGGGTCGACCTCCCCGCCGGTCGCTACGACACCGTGCTGCCGCCCACGGCTGTCTCGGACCTGATGATCTATGCCTATTGGACTGCTGGCGCACGAGAGGCACACGAGGGCCAGACTGTCTTCTCCCGCCGCGGCGGTGGAACTCGGATCGGCGACCGGCTCTCGCGTCAGCCGGTGCAGATCTTCTCCGACCCCGGACACCCGGGCCTGGGTGCGGCTCCTTTCGTCAGCGCGACGCAGAGCAACAACCTCGAGAGCGTCTTCGACAACGGCCTGCCGCTCGGCCGCACCGACTGGGTGAAGGACGGCCACCTGACGGCACTGCTCCAGACCCGACACTCCGCGGGCCTCACCGAGCAGAGCGTGACACCGTACGTCGACAACCTCGTCGTCTCGGTCGACGGCGCCACCGGTAGCACGGACGAGCTCGTCGCCGGAGTCGACGACGGACTCCTCGTCACATGCCTGTGGTACATCCGCGAGGTCGACCCACAGACGCTGCTCCTGACCGGCCTCACCCGGGACGGTGTCTACCGGGTCGAGGGCGGTGAGGTCACGGGAGCGGTCAACAACTTCCGGTTCAACGAGAGCCCGGTGTCCTTGCTCGACCGTTTCACCCAGGCGTCTGTCACCGTGCCGAGCTTCTCCCGCGAGTGGGGCGACTACTTCCCCCGCACCGCCACCCCGGCCCTGCGGGTGCCCGACTTCAACATGTCCACCGTCTCCCAGGCCCAGTAGGCCCCGGGGGTTTACCAGGGGATGCAGGATGTTTGAACCTCCCCATGGCGGGCTTGCCATGGGGAGGTTCACACAGCCATGGGGAGATGGGCCCAGAACCCCGTGCCCCAGAACCCCGTGCTCCGGACAGCCGTGCTCCGGACCCGGAGTCTCACGAGGACGGGTGGCCGCCCGGGATCGGCACGGCGGGGTCGTAAGGCGTCCTGGTGTAGACGAACGTCGCGCACACGAGGTGACTGACCGATCCGTCCGAGGTCCGGACAACCTCGAGCCGCTCACCGTGGTGATAGCCCCGGGTCCCTACCAGTACGCCATCGCCGTCGCCGTCGGCGCGGAACGCTTGCGCCTCCAGGCCGTTCGTCAACGAGCGCATCACCAGCTCGCGATCACGCCACACCAGCTGGTAGCCGGTGTTGCCCCAGTGCCACACGCCGAGCAGCTCGGCAACCGCGGCCGGCAGCCGGTCCGTCGGTGTCCAGGCAGCCGGGACGCTGGGCTCGCACTCCTCGAGGGTCCGTACCAGATCGACACAGAGCCCCTCGCAGCGCAGTCCGCCGGTGCCGTTGGCGAGCAGCATCACGCCGGTACGACGTACCGGGTCGGCGAACAGGCCGGCCAGGAACCCCGGCATCGATCCGGTGTGGCCGAGCAGCACGCCGGAGCCGCCCGAAGCCAGCCGGAGACCGAGGCCGTAGGCGCCGTTGAGGCCGCCGGCACGGGAGCCGGACTGCGGGGTGGCCATCTCCTGGATCGTGGGCGCGGACAGCACGCCCTCCTGACCGCCCGCCAGGAGGTCGACGTATCGCGCCAGGTCGCCCACGGTGCTCCACACCTGCCCGGCAGGAGCCATCGCCGCCGCATCGTGCGCGGGCTCCTCTGTGAGTGTCCCGGCGAACGGGTGCACGCTGAACCCTTGCGCTGCCGGCGCACTCGGGAGGTACGTCGTCCTCCGCATGTCGAGGGGATCGAGGATCCTCGCCCGCACGGCGTCGAACCATGTCTTGCCGGTCAGCCGTGCCACCACCTCCCCCAGCAGCGCGAAGGCGACGTTCGTGTAGTGGAAGGTCGCCCCAGGAGGGAAGGCCGCCGGAACGTCGGACAGCCGCGCGGCGAGCTGTTCGAACGGCACGCCCGGGCTGCGCTCCCACCAGTCACCGGCTGGCTCGGAGTGCATGCCTGAGGAGTGGGCGAGCAATGACCGGATCGACCGGTCGCCGTAGTCCACCCCTTCCAGGTGCCGGTTCAGAGGGTCGTTGAGGTCGAGCCGGCCCTCGTCGCGCAGCTGCATCACGACAACGGCGACCATGGTCTTGGTGATTGACCCGATCCGGTACTGCAGGTCCGGGCCGGGCTCATGCGGGACTCCGGTGACGCTGCCGTGCGAGCCGGTCCACACCAGCGCACCGTCACGGACCATGCCGGCGACCACTGACGGCAGCCTGCCGGCGACCTGGTCGGCGGCCACCAAGGCGTGCAACCTCCGCGCCGTCAGGTCGGCGACGCTCCCAGCCACGTACCCTGACACCCCGGCGGCCCCGGTCCCGTTTCCGGCCACCCCGGCCACCCCGATGCTCGCGTCGGTCACTGGGGCGTGTCTTCGGCGAACGCCTCCGGCGACGGGCAGGCGCAGACCAGGTTGCGGTCGCCGTAGGCCTGGTCCACGCGGCTCACGGGCGGCCAGTACTTGTCCGGGTCGAAACCGGTCGGGAAGCAGGCGACCTCTCGGGAGTAGGCGCGGTCCCAGTCGCCGACCAGCACCCGAGCGGTGTGCGGGGCACCGCGCAAAGGGGAGCTCTCCGGTGACCACTCCCCCGCCGCCACGCGGTCGATCTCGGCGCGGACCGCGATCATCGCATCGCAGAACCGGTCCAGCTCGGCCAGGTCCTCGGACTCGGTGGGTTCGACCATGAGCGTGCCGGCGACCGGGAAGCTCATCGTCGGCGCGTGGAAGCCGTAGTCGACCAGACGCTTCGCGACGTCCTCGACCGTGACGCCGGTGCGCCTGGTGAGCTCACGCAGGTCGAGGATGCACTCGTGCGCGACGAGCCCGCCGTGACCGGTGTAGAGCACTGGGTAGTGCTCACGCAGTCGCGAAGCGACGTAGTTCGCGGCCAGCACCGCCACCGCGGTTGCCTCGGTGAGACCGTCAGGCCCCATCATGCGGACGTAGGCCCACGAGATCGGCAGGATCCCGGCCGACCCGTAGGGCGCCGCACTGATCGGGCCGATGCCCGTGCGGCGGTCGACCTCGGGGTGCATCGGGTGTGTCGGAAGGTACGGCGCCAGGTGCTCCCGCACCGCCACCGGGCCTACTCCCGGGCCGCCACCACCGTGCGGGATGCAGAACGTCTTGTGCAGGTTCAGATGGGAGACGTCGCCGCCGAAGTCGCCCGGCCTGGCGTGCCCGAGCAGGGCGTTGAGGTTGGCCCCGTCGACATAGACCTGGCCGCCGTACTCGTGGACGACGTCGCAGAGCGAGGTGATTCCGTCCTCATAGGCGCCGTGCGTCGACGGGTAGGTGACCATGATCGCCGCCAGGTCGCCCGCGTGCTTCTCGCACTGAGCGCGGAGGTCGTCGAGGTCGACGGTCCCATCCTCGGCGGCCTTGACCACCACCACTCTCATGCCTGCCATCACTGCCGACGCGGCGTTGGTGCCGTGCGCCGAGGACGGGATGAGACAGACCTCCCGGCCCTCGTCGCCACGGTCGCGGTGGTAGCCGCGGATCGCCAGCAGGCCGGCGAGCTCGCCTTGGGACCCGGCGTTGGGCTGGATGGAGACCCGGTCATAGCCGGTGACCTCCGCGAGCCAGCCCTCCAGCTCGGCGATCATCCGAACGTAGCCGGCGGAGTCCTCGGCCGGCACGAACGGGTGCAGGTCGGCGAAGCCCGGGAGGCTCACCGGCTCCATCTCCGTGGTCGCGTTGAGCTTCATCGTGCAGGAGCCGAGGGGGATCATGCCGCGGTCCAGAGCGTAGTCGCGCGCCGAGAGCCGTCGCAGGTAGCGCAGCATCGCCGTCTCCGACCGATGGCTGTTGAAGACCTCGTGGGTGAGGTACGGCGTCTCGCGGAGCAGCCCGGCCGGCAGGTCCTCGCCCACCCTTGCGTCGACCGCGTCGACGTCGGTGTCCCTGGCCCCGAAGGCGCGGAGCACCGCCTCCACGTGCGCGCGCCCGGTGGACTCCGACGTGGAGATCCCGACGGTGTCCTCGTCGACGTGCCTGAGGTGCACGCCGCCCTCGCGTGCCGCGGCGACCACCTCTGTGGCACGTCCGGGGGCCCGCACGGTCACGGTGTCGAAGAACTGCTCGTGCACGATCTCCACCCCGGAGTCACGCAGCGCCGCAGCAAGCACACAGGCATATCGGTGCGTGCGGAGGGCGATCGTCCGCAGCCCGTCCGGTCCGTGGTACACGGCGTACATCGAGGCCACGACGGCCAGCAGGACCTGGGCGGTGCAGATGTTCGAGGTGGCCTTGTCCCTGCGGATGTGCTGCTCGCGCGTCTGCAGTGCGAGCCGGTACGCCGGACGCCCCTCGACGTCCACGGAGACGCCGACGAGTCGACCGGGGAGGTGTCGTTCCAGACCCGACCGCACCGCCATGTAGCCCGCGTGCGGCCCGCCGTAGAACAACGGAACGCCGAATCGCTGGGACGAGCCGACCACGACGTCGGCGCCCATGGCTCCGGGCGACTCCAGCAGCGTGAGCGCCAGAAGGTCCGCCGCGACGACGGCCGTCGCTCCCCGCTCGTGCGCAGCCTGGATGACGGGGCGCGGGTCGAGGACCGCCCCGTCGGCACCGGGATACTGCACCAGAACGCCGGACAGATGACCGTCCGGCAGACCGGTGGAGAGATCCACGACGACCACGTCGATGCCCATCGCGCGTGCCCGCGTCTCGAGGACCGCGATGGATTGCGGAAGCACGTTCGCGTCGACGACGAAGAGCCCGTTCGCAGACCGGTCCGCTCGCCTGGCCAGGGTCATCGCCTCGGCAGCGGCCGTCCCCTCGTCGAGCAGCGACGCATTGGCGGTCGGGAGCCCGGTCAGATCCCCGATCATGGTCTGGAAGTTCAGCAGCGCCTCCAGCCTGCCCTGGGAGATCTCCGGCTGGTACGGCGTGTAGGCGGTGTACCAGGACGGGTCCTCGAGGACGTTGCGCCGTACGACGGCCGGGGTGATCGTGCCGTGGTAGCCGAGCCCGATCATCGGCTCCCGGGGCTGGTTCTCCGACGCGATCGCGCGGAGCTCCCGCGCAGCCTGGCTCTCCGACGCTGCCGCGGGCAGGGCGAGGTCGGCGCCGAGCCGGATGCTGCCGGGGACCGCTGCCTCCATCAGCTCCTCGAGCGAGGCGTAGCCGAGCACCGACAGCATCGTGGACCGACCCTGCTCGTCGGGGCCGATGTGGCGCTGGGAGAACGGTGACGCGCTGTCGAGCTGGTCGAGCATGGGGTGGTCGGACACAGAGGCTCCTGGCTGTCAGACGTGCCGATCAGGACGCCTCCCCCTCTGTCGGCCGAGCCGGCGTACTGCGCGGTCCTCCAGAGTTGCCTCACTCCACACAGTCCGGGCGCCTGAGAGGTTCCGGGGAGGAATTGCCCCTTCGGCACTCCGCCGACGCGAACCCGCCCTGAGGCCGGGAGGCGACGCAGAGACTCTCCCGCGTGGTGTCAGCAGCAGTCTCCCACGCTACACCAGCGCGGCCGACGCGCTTGTCAGCCGATCATCCTTGACCGTCGACGAGCAGCGAGCTCGTCGCTTTCGGTCCCCCCGGTGTCCACCAGGTCCCCGGGCTCAGCTGTGGTCCGTTCGCTCGGCAGCTGAGCGAGGGAGCCCTCGATCTCTCGCCAGACACCGCCGATCGCGATGCCGAAGACGCCCTGGCCGCCTTGGAGCAGGTCGATGATCTCGTCGCTGCTGGTGCACTCGTAGACGCTCGCGCCGTCACTCATCAAGGTCACACGAGTCAGGTCGTCGGTGCCGCGCTGGCGCAGGTGCTGCACGGCAGTGCGGATCTGCTGGAGCGAGACTCCCGCGTCCAGAAGCCGCTTGATCACCTTGAGCAGCAAGATGTCTCGGAAGGAGTAGAGCCGCTGGGTGCCCGAGCCGCTGGCACCGCGGACGCTGGGGTCGACGAGCCCAGTGCGTGCCCAGTAGTCGAGCTGGCGGTAGGTGATCCCGGCCGCGCTGCAGGCGGTCGGACCGCGGTAGCCGGTGTCGCTGGGCAGCGGCGAGACGTCGTCGTCGAAGAGCAGGCCCTGTTCGTCCGCACTCTGCGCCGCATCGCGCGCGGCTGCCTCGTCACCCTGATGGGGCGCCTTGTCTCCGTTGCCGGTCACTATGACCTCCGTCATCTGCTGCGCTCAGCATGTCGCTCCCGAAGAGGAAGCCGTGGCTCTCGGACGGAGAACAACGGTGGAGTTACAGCGAAGACACTTCCCAAGGTAGGCCTCCGTTCGAGGGTGGTCAACGACGTGAGGCCAGGCAGCGTCGGCGTGTCGCAACTCTAAACCTCCACTTGAGGGTGAGGCTCAGGGGGCCTCGAAGTCCTCGGGGGTGACCTGGTCGAGGAACTCGCGGAACTTCTCCACCTCGTCCTCCTGCTCGTCCGGTACGTCGAGGCCAGCCTCGTCCAGGACGTCGTCGGCGCACACGATCCGCGAGCCGGTCCGCAGAGCGAGGGCGATCGAGTCCGAGGGACGCGCGCTGACCTCGAGACCACCGTCGAAGACCAGGACGGCGTAGAAGATCCCGTCCTTCATCTCGGTGATGCGGACCTCGTCGAGGTTGTTGCCGGTGGCGAGCAGCAGGTCCTTCATCAGGTCGTGGGTGAGCGGCCGGGGCGGGACGACTCCCTGCTGGGCGAACGCGATGGCCGTGGCCTCGACGGCTCCGATCCAGATGGGTAGGTATCGGTCCCCAGCCACCTCACGCAGCAAGACAATGGGCTGGCTGGAGGGCATCTCGACTCGGACACCGATCACATCGACTTCACGCACGTCCTCACCCTACCCCCGACACCGGATCGTCCCGGCGGGTCTGGAAGCACCGCGGATCGGGATCCGCGCGGTTCAGCGTCCCCCGTGCAGACCGGACCTGACCAGCGTCGCGTGGAGCTTCACCGACAGCGCCGCGATGTCGCGGACCGCCTCGTCGGCCCGAGCCTGCGCGTCCGGGTCCCGTTGCCTGCGGATGGGTGCGACCACCTGCTCCAGCAGTCCCACCTCGCGTTCCGCAGCGGTCTTGAACGCACGCAGGTGTCGGGGTTCGAGACCGTACGTCGCCAGCGCCCCCGCGACATGGGCCACCACCAGAGCCTCGCCGTCGAAGTGTTTTGAACCAGGTCGCATCCGCACCATGCCGAAGGAGACCAGCTGGTCGAGCAGGTTCTCGTCGATCCCGGCGGTCTGGATCAGCTCGCGGCGGGACACCCGGAGCTCGGGTCCGCCCGCCGCGAACGCCTCGGGGGAGGGCATGCCGTCCCCGGCAAGGACAACACGCGGCACCTGCGGACCTGTGGTCGGCAGGCCCGGAGGCTCCAGCCCACGATCCATGGCGTCAAGATGCTCCCGAATCACCTTGAGCGGGAGGTAATGCTCCCGCTGGGCGCTCAGCACGTAGCGGAGTCTGTCGACGTCGTGGTGAGAGAACTTTCGGTATCCGGCGGAGGTGCGCTCTGGCTCAACGAGTCCTTCGGACTCGAGGTAGCGGATCTTCGAGATGTTCAGACCTGGGAAGTCGGGTCGCAGCAGCTCGAGAACCTCGCCGATGCTGATCCGCGCGCGCACGGACGCGGCGGCATTCGTCACCGCCGGCTGCCTGCTCCCTCGTGACTGGCGAAGTAGACCAGGCGGTACTTGCCGATCTGCACCTCGTCACCGCCCTGCAGCTCGACCTCGTCGATCCGGTCACGGTTCACGTAGGTGCCGTTCAAGCTGCCGACGTCGGCGACCTTGTAGCCCCCGGCGCCCCGCCGGAACTCCGCGTGCCGTCGCGAGACGGTGACGTCGTCGAGGAAGATCTCGCTGTCGGGATGACGTCCCGCCGAGACGACATCGGTGTCGAGGAGGAAGCGACTGCCGGCGGAGGGCCCGCGTTGGACGACCAGCAGTGCGCTTCCGGCAGGCAGCGCGTCCACGGCGGCCGCATCGGAGTCGTTCAGTGCGCGCTCCTCGCGGTGGTCGGTGTCCTTGGCCGGTCCGCCGAAGCCGATGGTCGCGGTCGTCTCGCTGGGCGCCTCGACCTCGACCTCGTCCGCGGCCGGCTCGAGCCGGCGACCGCACTGCGAGCAGAACCGGGCGTCGTCGGGGTTCTGATGTCCGCATTCCGTGCAGAACGTCATGATGTCCTCCCGTGGAAGTCCTGGTCCGATAACCCTCAACCACGAGTCGAGGGTGACGGTTCCCCGAACCTATCAGGGCGACCTCGATCAAGCCGTGCGCGTCAGGGTCAGATCGTCTGCTGGTAGGTGCCCGCGTCCATGAGCGCGTCCACTGAAGCCAGGTCGGTCGGCACGATCTCGAACAGCCACCCGTCTCCGTACGGATCGCTGTTGATCAGCTCCGGCGAAGCCTCGAGAGTCTCGTTGCGGGAAGCCACCTTCCCCGAGACCGGGGCATAGATGTCGCTCACCGACTTCGTCGACTCGAGCTCACCCACGGCTGAGCCGGCTTCGACCTCCGTTCCCGGCTCGGGTAGGGACACGTAGACGATGTCCCCGAGCGCCTCCTGGGCGAAGTCGGTGATACCCACCCGGACCGAGGAGTCGGCCTCTCCGGAAGTGCGAACCCACTCATGCTCGCTGGTGTACTTCAGGTCCTCAGGATGCACGAGTCGTGGCTCCTCGGATGGTGGGGTGGTCAGATGGGTTGTCCGGTGCGGTCGGCAGACTACTCGGTGGGCACCGGCTCGGCGTACTCGGTGGACGCCGGCTCGCGGACGGAGTCGATCTCGACGGTCTCCAGCTCCTTGATGTCGACCGTCCCGCCGACCCGTTGGATCTCGTAGGCGAAGCCCCGGGCGATCTGCAGTCCGCCGGACAACGTGGGGGACGAGCCGATCGCTTCGATCACGTAGGGCGCGGTCAGCCGCGTGCGGTCGATCACCACCCCGCCCTCCTCGAGGTCACGGACCGACGTCTGGGCCACGACCCGCACCATGTCGTTGATCTCGATGGCCTCTGCGCCGGCGTCGCGTAGCTCCTGGATCCCGTTGATCACGTTGCCGGCGCCGACGGCACCGCTCTCGTCCTCGATGCTCACGCGGACGCCCGGGCCGACTGCGGCGAGTGTGCCGGCCAGGATCCCGCGTTCGTCCGCGAGCTGCCGAGCACGCTCGAGCGCCGTCCGACGGGCCTCGGTGTCGGTGAGCAACGAGTTCCGGGTCTGGGCGAGGCGGGTCATCTCGTTCTCGGCTCGTTGCGATGCCAACGACAGGCCGTTGATCAAGGCGATGAGCTCGTCCTGCCGCGCACCGACGTAGGTTGCGTCCCGGCTGTTCGACTGGACCTGGACGACGGCCGCGAAGCCGAGGACAGCGAGCAGGACACCGGCGGCGAGCTGGCCGCGGCTGCCCGGCCGACGCAGCGCCGCGATCAGCCGGGCGCGCCCGTCCCGGTCCGGATCCTCGGACGGCGCGCCGCTCGCCGTCGTGCCGGCGCGCGGCTCGGGGTCACTCATCGACACCTCATGCGTGGAAGAGGTGTCGTCGGATGGCGGCTACGTTGGAGAAGATCCTGATCCCGAGCACGACGATCACCCCGGTGGACAGCTGGCCCCCGCCACCGAGCTGGTCACCGAGGTAGACGATCATTCCCGCGATGAGCACATTGCTCACGAACGAGACCACGAAGACCTTGTCGTCGAAGATGCCGTCGAGGAACGCCCGCAGCGCACCGAAGACAGCGTCGAGCGCCGCCACCACTGCGATGGGCAGGTAGGGCTGCAGCCAGATCGGCACGCTGGGTTGGAGGATCAGGCCGAGCAGTACGCCGAGCACCAGTCCGAGTCCCGCGATCACGGAAGCCCCTCCGGGTCGTCCGGGATGTGCGCGTGACGCAGCTCGAGCCGGTCCGCCGCGGGCAAGGTCAGGTTCTCCTCGGAACTGTCGATCTCGAACTTCACACCATAGAGCGCCTGGAGGTCGAGCCACCACTGGCCGCCAGGAGTCTCGATGAACCGTGATGGAAGTGTGTCCGGGTCGCCGATCGCCAGCACCGTGTACGGAGGTGAGATCCGCTCGAAGTTCACCGTGATGGACCCGCCGGCGAGTCGTACGGCGGTCAGGGTGGTGACCCTCTGGCCGTTGATGGAGATACCCTCCGCATCGGCCAGCCAGAGGCCGTTGACCATCTTCTGGAGGTCGACGTCGAGCACCTCGGCCCTGGGGTCCTGCTCGGGTCCGTCATCGACCTCGATCCGCACGCCCGGCCCCCTGGCTGCCTCCGCCCCGGTGGTGACACCGGCCTCGATGAGCCGTGCCTCCACGGCACGCCCATCGACCGTCGCATCGAGCAGATCGGTCTCCAACGTCCGCACCTCACTGGTCAGATCGTCCACCAGCTCCCGTCGGTCAGCGAGCTGCGCCTTGCGCGCCAGCACCTGCTTGACCAGCTCGTCGTGGCTGGTCTGGGTGACGTCGGCCGAGCGGGCGGTCTGCAGTGCAGCGGTTGCCACGAGAATGCCGAAGGCCGCGAGGACCACGAGCGCGAGGCGGCCAGGGGCACCATGTCGCGAGTCCACGCCCCGATCCGGTCGCCGTGAGGCCTGAGCGTAGTCCTCGTCCAGGGAGGTCGCGGTGATGTAGTTGAGCAGGCCCAAGACCGCCGCCGGCGGAGGAGACGGCTGGTCGCGGACCGGTGTGGGTGGCCGACCCGAGTCGTCGGCTCCAGGAACCTCAGCCGGCATCGAGCGCCGGAGCCCTGCGGTTGTGGTCGGCCAACAGCTTGCGGACCTGCCAGGCATAGAGCAATCCTGCCCACCAGTAGAGGCAGGTGCCCCAGATCGCGAAGGCCCAGCCGAACACCTTGGCGAGCAGCGCCACGAGGCCGGTGCCGTCCCCGAGCAGGAGGAGTGGGAAGGCGTACAGCAGGTTGGCGGTTGCGGCCTTGCCGAGGAAGTGCACCGGCAGCGAGCTGTAGCCCCGCGTGCGGAGGATCGGCACGAGTCCCCACAGGAAAAGGTCGCGAGCCGGCAGGAGCAGCGCAAGCCACCACGGGATCACGTCGCGGACGGCGAGCCCGACCACGGTGGCGAGGATGTAGAGCCGGTCCGCGACCGGATCCAGGATCTCGCCCAGCTTGGACATCTGGTTCAGACGCCGGGCGAGATAGCCGTCGAGGTAGTCGCTCACCCCGGAGAGCATCAACACGGTCAGGGCCCAGCCATCGGCCTCGGGCACCAGGATCAGCCACAGGAACAACGGAACGCCTGCCAGCCGGATGATGCTGATGACGTTGGGGATCGTGACGACTCGACGATCGCGCGACATCGCCTCGCCCTGGCTGTCCACGCACTACCCCTTGCTGATCCTCAAACCCGTCCTCACCTCGAGTACCTTAGCCCGTCAGTCGACGTGCTGGTGCTCGCCGAACGCGCCGTCCTCCCAGAGCATCTTGTCGACCAGGGTGGTCTTGCCGTGGTCGACGTGGGCGACGATCGCGACGTTGCGGAGGTCGTGGCGGCGAGAGCGGGACTGGGTCTCGGCAATGGCGAAGCACTGGCTTTCAGTTCGGGGTTCCCGCGTGCGTCGTACGACGGCAGGAAAGACCTGAACAGTCTATCGGCGGGGCGGCCTCCGCTTCGAATCGTCGCGTCGAGGTCGCGTCCAGACGGCGACCGGGGAGGACTCCCGTGATGTGGTGCGGAAGATCCTCCCCGAACCTCTGCGCAAGCCCTCCGGGACCCTTTACTACGGCGACGGCGACGGCGCCGGCGACGCACGCTTCGGACGTCGTCGCGTGCCGAACGCGGCAGGCGAACGGGGCGAAATGTCAGGCGCGGGCGAGAGTGCGCCCGCAGCGCGGACAGTGTGCACGGACGCACACGTCGAGCTGTTGACCGCAGTTGCAGCTACGCGTGCGCGGACCCATCGCCAGGATCGGACGCTTGTCGCGGTTGGTGGTGCCTTCCAAGGTGATCACGAGTCTCATCTCCCCATCTCTCGTATGTCCATGGAACAGACGAAACGGGCAGTCATGACGAGGAAACACCCGACAATGACCCAGGAGGACTAGTGGAATCGACCCGAACGGCTACCGTGTGCGGTCAGCTCTGCTTTTCGAGCTCTTTCAACAGCTGGTCAAGGACCTTCTCGAGCTCTTCGGGGCCCTGGCCGGAGCCCTGCAGCAGCTGGTCGAAGTCAAGGCCCTCCAGCCCTTCGAGGTTGCCACCGACGCCGCCTGCGCCGTCGAAGCCGAGGTCCGCGTCACCGTGAGTCTGTTCCATCCATCGATCCCAGACACCCTCGAACCGGGAGTCAGCGATCTGCCGACCGAGCTGCTCTCCTAGTGCCGCCCGAAGGTCGGCAGAGCTCATCATCGTGAAGGCGTGCTCTTCAGTGACTGCCCCCAGTGCGTCGACGACGGCGTCGCGGCCGTAACGCTCCTCCAGCGCGAGGTAGAAGGCCGCGGCCTTGCCGTAGACCACCCCGGCGTACTGACCCGACGAGTCGAACTCGTCGGTTGCCCGGGCAACGGCTCCGTCCTGGTCCCCCAACGCCCTCATCTGCTCGTAGCCGCTCTCGATGTGAGCCCTGCACAAGTCCTCGGCGCCGGCTTTCATGCGCTCACGCAACACCAGACAGGCCGAATACTGCGCGAGTGGCTCGTCCACGACCGGGTCGCGGATCGAGTCGTTTCCGACCACAACGTGCCACCACTCGTGGCCCACCTCATGGGCGATCGTCCACAACCGCTGAGTCTCCAGCATCTTGCCCATCTCGCCCCCCGCGACACCGCCGAGGGTGTCGAGCGAACCGAGGTCCTCACCCAAGAGACTGCCGAAGCCTTCCGCGTCGCCCAGCATCTCCTCGAGCCCCGCCATCCCCGGCAGCCCGCCGCCGAAGAGACCGGTCTCGATCCAGGTGGCTCCCGGCCACTCCATCCCGCCGACCCCCGAACCCAGTGGCGCCGCCACGACGTCGAACTCCCGCCACGGATAGTCGACGAAGGCCCTGGACAGTGTCTGCAGTGACGCGGCCGCCTCGTCGAGCACACCGTCCAGCTCGCTCTCGGCAGTGTCCGGACCCCACGCGGTGACGGTCACGTCGCCGAGCTCGCCGCCGAGGGTCCGCGACCTGCTGGTGTAGCCCCGCACCACGGTGACCGCCAGATCGTTCATGCCGTATCCCTCGGAAGTGATTGTCAGGTGCGAGCCGGTCGTGTCCTCGTCGGTACGGACACCTCCGTCCACCACGGTCCACCCGTCGGGCACCCTCAGCTCCAGCCGGATCATCGCCGCGGGAAAGTTGCCGATGTCGCCATAGCCAGCAGGATCGGGATCGACGTTGTTTCCCGCTGGGACCCAGAGCGGGAACCAGTGGCCGAGGTTCACGACGTCCTCGTGGCGACCGAGCAACCCCACGTCGGCCGGACCGCCCAACCCGGCAAGGGCATCGAACAGTCCGGCCGCCTTCGACGGCTGGACCGTGTAGCTGAACGGGACGACGAGATCGACGACGTCAGGGTGGCTCTCGGCGAGGGGTACGGTGACGATGGAGTCGTGCTGCGTCGACACGACTTCCTCACCGTCGACCGTCACGGGGCCCACCACGGCCTGTGCCTCGAAGTCCGGAAGCCCGGCGAAGTACCGGAGATGAACCCGCGACGTCTGGGCGCCGACCGGAAGGGTCGCCTCGACCGTGCCCTCGACGGCTCCGCTGGCCGGGTCGACCTGGCCCGTTACGAGGTAGACCGGGGCTGTACCGGTGACACCGGCCGCGGAGACCAGATCGACGCCGGCTGGAGTCATCGAGATACCTGGATCGAGACTGCTCGAAGATTCGGGGGATGCGTCCGACGCTGCTCCGCTCGGCCCTCCCTCGCTCGATCTTCCGGCGATCGGCTCTCCCCCGCCCCACGAGCAGGCGGCCATCGCGCAGGTGAGCACTGTCCCGATGAGGACCGTCCGAGTCTTCGTCATGGCCCCATCATGACAATGCCGGCCGCTCTCGTCCTCCGGTCATCCACAGGCTTGAGCCACGCCGCCGTCCTGTGCCCGCGTCCCCGGTCGGGAGCTCTGTGGTCAATCCTCGATGGAGGGCCCCCGTGTTGCCTGTCAAGCAGGTCGTCAGGGCCTCGTCGTGTCGTTTCGCAGGGGCGGGCTGGGGAGATCCTCGGGGTCCGGTGCATCTTTCCGGTTTTGCTGTGTCTCAGGGTCCTTGTCGAGGTCTCCGCGGACGTCAGTGTTCTTCAGGGACTCCTCTTCTGCGACATCGCGGTCGACGGGATCCGATGGCGTATGGGTCATGCCCGGGTCGTACCCGACGACCCAGCGGACAATCCTTCCAGGTGCGGTTGCCTCGGGACAGACGATGCGATTCGGCGCCTGAGCATTGAGCTGAACCCTGCGGGAGTTCCGCGCCCCCTCGCTGGCCGTGCTCCTTCATAACCCCCAGCTATTTCGGCCGTAGCGATCCTGCGTAGGCCACGCCCACCTGGACCCAACGGGTGAGCTCCTGGTGGGAGGCGGTGGCGGCCGGGTCGACGTGCACCCAGCCGTCCATCGCGCGCCCGCGCATCTCGAAACGGGTCACACCGTGCTCGCGCACCACCGAGTCTGTCTCGCCTGGATCGACCCGCAGCAGGAGTCCGCCTTGGCTGCTCGCACTGACGGCCATATGCCCGTTGATGAGAAACGCCAGCCCGCCGAACATCCGCATCTCGGTCACGCCGTCCTGATGCTGAAGGGCTGATCGGATGCGGTCGGCGAGGTCTTCGTCGTACGACATGACTCAGGTTCCCATGGAAGTCCGACGGCGTTCGTCGCTTCGTGGTTCGAGGTCGATCCGCATGACCACCCGCCGGCTGGTGGGGCGGTTGACCTCCTCGAACCCGGCGTCCTCGAAGACCTGACGGGCCCCCACGACTTCGCCCAAGTGAGCTCCTTGCCCGGCTGGGGGGCCATCGGGTGGGCCTCGAGTGCCCGGGCGCCCCGCTCGCGGGCGAAATCGATCGTGGCCCGGGCGAGGGCATAGGTGAGGCCGCGCCCCCGGTAGCCCTTTCGGACCACGAAGCAGGTCACCGCCCAGATGTCGTCGTCCTTGTCCTCGTCCCGACCGCTCCACGGGACGCGAGAGTTGCGCAGCTTGGGGTACGCCGTGCGTGGCTCGACCGCGACCCAACCGGCCAGCTCCTCGTCGACACATCCATGGCCGTCATCATGGCTGCGGAGGGTCCTCTCCCACCAGACCGTCGACGGCCTCACGCAGGAGGTCCGCGTGGCCGACATGGCGGGCGTACTCGTCATGCAGGTCGACGAGCAACCGCCGGACGTTGGGCGACTCACCCGATTGCGTCGTGAACTTCGCCGGCTGGTCCACCACCCGCGGTAGCAGCACGATGGGTCTGCGCGTCCCGGTGAGGAGGCGACGCTCGTCCCCGGTCATGGCGACGAGCTCCTCGGCAACGTCGATGTCGCGCACCATCACAGCGAGCGGCTTGCCACCTCGTCGCTTGCGCCGGCGAAGCTCCGCAACGGCGCCGTCGTTCCGGGCGTCGCATGCCAGGTGATATCCCCCAAGTCCCTTGACCGCGACGATCCGTCCTTCGGCAAGGAGCTGACGAGCTCGTCGTACGGCGTCGTCGCTGGTCGCGTCTACGTCGGGCGCCACCAGCTCGAGGGTGGGACCGCAGTCCCGGCACGAGATCGGTTGTGCGTGGAAGCGACGATCATCCGGATCGTCATACTCCCGTCGACAGGCCCCGCACATCGTGAAGTCGGACATCGTCGTGGTGGCACGGTCATAGGGCAGCGCGGTGATGATCGTGAATCGGGGACCGCAGTTGGTGCAGGTGATGAAGGGATGTCGATAGCGCCGGTCCTGGGGGTCCCACATCTGCCAGGCAGTCGTCGCAGACGCCGACGTCAGGAGAGGCGAACGTGTTCCCAGCGCCGCCTGTCGTGTGCTCGATGGTGAAGCCCGTGCCACCGAGGCAGGCGACCTCGGACCCATGCACGCTCTCGACGTCGGCCAGAGGGGGTGCGTCCTCGACGAGGCGACACCCGAAGATGGCCACGGAGTCGAGGTCGCCCTCGACCTCGACGCTCACTCCGGACGAGGTGTTGGAGACCGTGCCGGAGAGTCCGAGCTCGGAGGCCGTGACATAGACGAAGGGACGGAAGCCAACCCCTTGCACGAGGCCACTGACCTCGAACCGGCGGCGGGTTCGGGCGGTGGCCCGGACGTGACGCCCGGTCATGGTGCGGTCGACGGCGAGGTCTGCACGAGGGTTGCGGCCAGGGCAGCAACGGCTTCGACGACGGTCCCGGCCTGGGGCCAGTCGACGGTCGGGACTCGCTGCCGGTCGGCTGCGACGACCTCCTCGTTCCATGGCACTGCGCCTGCCAGGACCAGACCTTGACGGTCGCAGAACTCGGCGATGGCGTCATGGTCATCACTGGCACGGACCTTGTTGGCCACCACGACGACGCGAGCCACCGGCAGCTCGGCAGCGAGCGCGGCCATACGACGGACGGTCTCCAAGGACCGGTAGTAGGGCTCGGCGACCAGACAGACCACATCAGCGTGCCTGACCGTGCCGCGGCTGAAGTGCTCTGGAGACGCTTCCATGTCGACGACGACCAACCGGTCGTGGTCGGCGCCCAGATCCTCCAGGAGTGAGGCCACCACGGCATGGGCGGAGCACAAACAGCCCTCGTCGGCGTGGGCGGGGGCTCCCATGCCGAGCAGTCGGACACCGTCGGGTGCGACGAGACAGTATCGGTCCAGGACGTCCTCTATGGGCTCGGTGAGTCCAGTGCCTCCTTGTCGGCGCGAGACCAGTGCGACCGGCAAGGGACCGAGCTCGGTGGCCGCCGAGGGCGGCAGGCCCAAAGCGACCGCCAGGTTCGGGTTCGCGTCCGCGTCGATCGCCACGACCCGACCGCCAGCTCGTGCGACCAACCGTGCGAGAGTGGCGCTGATCGTCGTCTTGCCGGCTCCGCCCTTGCCGGCAACTGCCAGCCTCATGCGAACCTCATGGCGCGTGCTCCGGTTGTTTCACCAGCTTCTCGTAGCGCCCCCGGTAGGCCGTCAGGGCACGGGTCACCTCGGCCAACGACCCGGCCAGGACGTTCAACCAGTCGCGGCCCTCGTCGGTCAAGGAGTAGGTCCGCCGTGCGGGGCCCGTCGTGGAGGGCGTCCAGACCGAGTGCACCAGGCCCTCCTCGTCCATCGCGCGCAGACACCGGTAGACCTGTCCTGGGTCAACGCGACCCATGCCGAGTGC
>JBPCND010000083.1:0-5904 GCA_051001655.1 Nocardioides sp.
GGCCTGAGGCTCTCGTGCTCCTCGGCGACTACCTGGTGCATGAGCGCGGTCGATCCTGAGCCGCCCCGCCTCGGCGAACTCGTTCCGGTCAGGGACCGACGTCAGGAGGGGGCTGGTCCGCACCGTCGGCGATGCGGGTGAAGGCATCGAGGTTGCGTTTATCGGCGTCGGGGAGGGTGTGGAGGTATTTTGGGTGGTTTGGATTTGGGTGTGGCCCATGCGGTCCATGACGGATTTGAGGTCGGAGCCGCCGGCGAGGAGCCAGGAGGCGTGGGCGTGGCGGAGGTCGTGGATGCGGACGTTGAAGTCGATGCCGGAGGTTTTGACGGCGGGGGTCCAGGCGCGGGTGCGGAAGGTGTTGCGGGAGATGGGGGTGCCGTCGCGGGTGGCGAACAGGAGGTCGTCGGGGCCGATGCCGTGTTTTTGGATGTGGGTGGTCAATTGGTTGAGGAGTTCGGGGCGCAGGCCTATGGTGCGCGGTTCGTTGTTCTTGGGGTAGGCCTTGGTGATCATCCGTTGCCCGGTGGGGGCGGCGCGGAGGGGGACTTCGACGATGGTTTCCTCGACCGTCAACGTCGCGTGGAGGAGGTCTAGGTGGCGTGGCCGGAGGGCGATCAGTTCGCCCCACCGGAGTCCGGTTTCGATCGCGGTCTGGACCATCAGCCGGTAGCGGTCCGGCACGGCGGTCAGGAGGCGCTGGTATTCGTCGGGGGTGAGGGTGCGGCGACGTTTGGCGACGACTTTGGGGAGTTCGGTCTCCTCGCAGGGGTTGAAGGCGATGATCTTGTCCCGGACGGCTCGTTTGAAGACTGAGTGGAGCATCATGTGGTATTTGCGGAGGCTAGAGGGGGAGAGCCCGTTGGCGGCGGCGGTGGTGACCCAGTCCTGGACGTGGCAGGGCAGGACCTTGCCGATGTGCATGGGCCCGAAAACGGGGAAGAACTGCTTGTTGAGGTAGGACTGGTAGGCGGCCAGGGTGGAGGCTTCGATGTGCCGCGACGGCAGCCAGACGCCTTCGACGTAGATCTTGAAGGTGACCTTGCCGAGGGTGGCGTCGTGCCATTGGCCGTCGTTGACCTTCAGCTCCTCACGGACCGCGGCCCGGTGAGCGGCGCGGCGGGTGCCGAAGGAGCCGGCCGAGCGTTGGATGCCGATGGGGTCGCGGTAGCAGGCCGTGTAGGCGACGCCTTTGGCGCCGTGACGTTCGATCACCCATGCCATACAAACTCCGGAGTTTGGGAATGCGACGTGGTCCTGGGCCGACGCACGGCTTGTCGGCAGTTTTGTCGGCAACCGCTGCGAGACGCCTGTGGACCACTATGGACGGTTGCAGAAACCAAATATTGGCTCTCACCAGGGAGTTTATCTGATCCGAGCGTGGACGTCTACCTGTCGGTGAGGTGTCTGGTGAGGCTGTGAAGGGTCTCATGACCCAGAGGTCGCAGGTTAAAATCCTGCCCCCGCTACTCGTAAAAAGGCAGGTCAGAGGCCCTTTTCGTCGACTGGGCGAGATGGCCTTTTGACGTTGTTGCGGCGGCTCATCTGCCGACAAGCAGCCGACTGACTGTCTCGGCCTTGGCTTGGTGGATACCGATGGAAACCCGTGGACGGCTGCAGGCCTCAGCTGGCTGGGGCAGCGACCCAGAGGTCGAAGCCTTGGTGTCAAGTCGTCGCGATCTTAGACGCCGCGGCCGACGATGGGCTCGCGTACACATCATGCCTCGGCCACTTCTCGTAAGGACTCGTGCAGAATCTCGCCGCCGGGGCTTGCCAGTGGGGGGTCGGCCTCGCCGTCATGACCTGCCGGACGGTCCGGACCGTACTCGCCGGCCGAGCGGCAGCCGAGCGCCCCATTCGTCAGTCCAGGAAATTGGGCCGCTGGCACGTTCTCGCACGCCGCAACGCTCGAACACGCCGGTAGATAATGTCCGTCTTTGTGTCGCCGACAGACGCGGTGCTCGAGCGGCGCTGAGAGCGATCTTGAGCTCGAGCCCGAGCGCCGTCACTGGCCGGTGCTGCCGGGCGAGGGCGCTCAAAACGCCGCACTCGGAACCTGGCCCGATAAGCCCCCGGATGAGGTGCGGCGGCCGTTCACCGGTAGCATTCCTGCTTTGGTGCAGTGAGGTCTGCTCCTTGAATTGCCGATCCGGCCAATGACCTCTACCCCTCGCAAGACGACTCTGTCGTCGCACGATGCTGTAGAGGAGACGTTGGCACATGAACATGTATTGGATTGCGGCCGCCTGGATGGGCATGGCCCTGGTGGCAAGCCTGATCAGCATCCGGGTGGGTGTCTCGGTTGCGTTGGTCGAGATCGTGGTCGGCGCCATCGTCGGCAACGTTCCCGGCGGCACCGATCTCGTCCAGCAGACCGAGTTCACAACCTTCTTGGCCACCTTGGGCTCGGCGGTCTTGACCTTCCTGGCCGGAGCTGAGATCGACCCGGACAGTCTTCGACGGCACTGGCGAGCCAGCATCAGTATCGGCCTCGTCAGCTTCGCCACCCCCTTCGTCGGGGCGTTGCTGTTCAGTCGGTTCGTGCTCGGTTGGAGCTGGCAGGCAGCGGAGATCTCAGGTGTGGCGCTGAGTACGACGTCGGTGGCGGTGGTGTACGCCGTGATGGTCGAGACCGGACTGAACCGGGTTGATCTCGGCAAGCTGATCCTGGCCGCGTGTTTCGTCACCGACCTGGGGACCGTCCTGGCCCTGGGTGGCCTCTTCGCGCAGGTGAACTGGGTCCTGCTTGTCTTCACCGTCGTCACTGCCGGCGCGATGTGGGTGATGCCGGCCGCGACCAGGCTGGTGCTGCGGACGGTGGGCGGGAGGGTCAGCGAACCGGAGATCAAGTTTCTGTTCTTCGTGCTGTTTGCCCTCGGCGGTCTGGCCACCTCGGCGCGCAGCGAAGCGGTGCTCCCTGCGTACCTGATCGGCCTTGTCGTGGCCGGGGTGTTCATGCAGGACCGAATCATCGTCGATCGGCTCCGCACGATTGCGTTCGCTCTGCTTACGCCGTTCTTCTTCCTCCGGGCTGGTCTGCTGATCTCTTTCAGCGCCTTGGCCAGCGGCATCGGCGTCATCGCCGTCCTGTTCGCCGTGAAGATGGTGACTAAGATCGGTTCGGTATGGCCCACCGCAGCGGTCTTCGGACTGTCCGTGCGGGACCGGACGTACACGACTCTGCTGATGGCCACCGGATTGACGTTCGGGTCAATCGCCGCCCTTTACGGGCTGACCAACGGTCTCATCGACCAGGCCCAGTACAGCCAGCTCGTCACCGTCGTGATCTTGTCGGCGTTCGTCCCCACTCTGATCGCCCAGCAGTTCTTCCAACCGGAGTTCCCGGACGAGACCGTCGACGACTCCGCCGGTGAGGAGGACTTCACGTCCGTGGGCCGCCGCCGCCGCACCGGGTCGACACGGGCGGAAGGTGCGCCCGAGTCGGCCCCGGATGTGAGCGGAACCCCCTGACCTGCCAAGGTGTCCGCCCCGTTGCCCTCCCAGCACCGGTGGGCCTCCTAATACCTCCTCACCGATCCGATGTTTGGATTATCTGGCCACACCGGCAAGGTGAAGGACCGCACCTAGGCCCTCGGGGGTTCCGGGCCAATGCCTTTCCAGCGCCTCCGGACCAGCGTGGCGAACCACGGAGCGCAACACGAGGGCGATCACGATGGCGTCGTCGGCGTAGCCGAGGACGGGAATGAAGTCGGGTACCACGTCGATGGGCATCGCCAGGTACGCCAGCAGCAGCCACAGCCGCCAGCGGACCCCGCGGGTCAACGTCTTGTCGCCGGCGAGGCGGCGGACCAGCCGTACCACGTCGGGTATCAACCGCAGGGTGGATCGCAGCGTGGTTTCTTCCGGCATCGCTCGCCACAAGACCACGACCAGCACAAGCCAGACCAGCAGCAGGCCGCTGACAACGGCCAACGCAATGTGCCACCACATGACCTCAGCCTGTCAGCCGTGAAGGCATTCGGCGTCGAAAACGTTCGGCCTACTCATGCGGAAACATTGCGTCGGTGGTGCGTCAAGGCCTAAGAAGGGCGACTCGGGCTTCGCGGATGCCGTAGTAAACGATCACCAGCCCAGCAGCGGGGTCGGCCCCCCACCAGCCAACAACGGCGTTGAGGGTCAGGCCAAGAAGCACAGCTGTAGCCCTGGCCAGATCAGCCGCGTCCGGCTGCAGCCGCCTTCTCGACGTCCTCCCGCAACCTCTCGAAGACCTGCTCGTGATGTTCGTGGCTGGCATGACCGCTGTCCCGGGGTGAACAGGATCGTGGCGTCGCCCTCAATGGTGAGCTCCCAGTCGAAACTGAACGCGACCTCGCTTCCGAAGCGGTCGATCTCGTTGAAGACACGAGGGTCGGTTACCCCGATGGCGCGGGCCCCAGCCAGCGGCACCAAGCGCGTCCGGACCTCCGCATCCTCAGGCTTCGCCTGCCCGCAGCGCCGGTCGCACGGTCCGGAGGCCGGCGCGGTGACCACCGCGACACCGTGGGCGGAGCGGGCCGCCAGATGTCAGGTGACCGCACCGCGGCCGGCACCCTCGGACCAGGTGCCGAGGAGATGACGTTTTCTGGTTCGGTGGGTCGGGCGAGGGCGAGCAGGGCACACACGGCGGCGTTCGGTGCGAGGATCTCTCGACGGTCACGCTGGGTCTCAGCGGTCCAGATGTGACTGCGGGTTCCTGCGGGGTGGTCGTCGTGGCGCCAGACTTGATGGTAGAGGCGAGCAGGAGAACGGATTTCGGACCGTCACGGCAAACGGTTTAGCACGTGCCGGAGACCGAGGAACGCAAGGATGTTCGCGGCGACGATGAGATAGACGGTCACCCTGATGTCATGGTCGTAGGCGGCGCCGAGGATGCCACCGGCGAGGAGCAGGCCGGCGCCGCGTCCGAGGGCCAGCCAGCCGAACGCCACCGCGCGGGCGTCGGGTGCGACGAGCTCGGTCACGACTGCCTTGACGGTCGAGTCAAGGACACCGTTGACGATCCCCCACACGGCGACGCCGAGCCAGATCAGCCAAACGCGGTCGGCGAAGGCCAGCGCGGCGGCGCAGGCCGTGACCGGCACGGCGAGGAGCACGCGGGGACCGCGGCGGTCATACATCCTGCCCACGACGGGCCCGGTGAGCCCGTCGACGAGCATCGCGACCGCGAACAGCAACGGGATCTGCGCTGCTGTCAGCAGCCCGGTGGTCTGAGCGTGGAACGCGAGCAGCGGAAACGACGCAATCCCGCAGGAGAGCAAGGCAACGGCGCCGACGTACTCCCACATCAGCCTGGGCATCCCGGTGCGAGTCGGGAGCCCTGCCGGTTCGCCGGTCTCTACTGGGCCAGCCTCGTACGCCGACGGGTCGGGAACGCGACGGCGCATCCAGGCCAGCACGACCAGCACCAGCACCCCGGGAACCGCCAACGACCCGAAGGCGAGGCGGTAGTCGTCCGAGCTCCACGCCAGGATGGCTGCCAGCAGCAGAGGTCCGAGCACCGCGCCGAACTGGTCCATCGCCTGGTGCACGCCGAACGTGGTGCCGCGACCGGTCTGGGTCGACACTTGCGACAGCAAGGTGTCCTTGGCGGGCGAGCGCACCGCCTTGCCTAGCCGCTCGGTGCCGTAGAGCAGCAGGGCCGGAGCCAGTGCCGTGGTCATTCCGATCAGGGGGACACTGATCACGGTCAGGGCGTAGCCCGCGATCGTCCAGGCCCAGTAGCGGCGGCGACGGGTGACGAGGTAGCCCGAGAAGACCCGCATCCCGTACCCGATGAACTCCCCGGCACCGGCCGCTACCCCGACCAGAGTCGCGGAGGCGCCGAGAGTCGCCAGATACGGGCCGATGATGCTCCGAGCCCCCTCGTAGACCATGTCGGCGAGCAGGCTGACCAGACCGAAGGCAAGC
>JBPCND010000084.1:0-6855 GCA_051001655.1 Nocardioides sp.
CGAGACAGGCGACGGCGGCGACCACCACCACACTCAGCACGAGAGCCGGACCCACCTCCGCGTCAGGCATGGCGAACCCTGCAAGGGCACCAAGCATCGTCGCGGTGCCACCGCCGAGCGCGATCCACAGGATGGCCGAGCGGGAGTCCGCATCCGGCGCGGCATGTGCGTGTCGCCACCAGAGCAGGACCATCAGGAGCAGGAACACGACCAGGCCACCGAGACCGCTGGCGGCGTACGTGTCCGGGTAGAGCAGAGACAGCAGCCCGGTCGCAAGGACGGGAGCAAGGCTCCACCATCCCCACAACGGCGGCGGCCGGTCATCGGGGTACAACGCCAGCGCCAAGGGCAGCAGGACCAGGCCGCCCAGCACTGCCAGGGTGTTGGGCGCATCGACCGGTCCGGACACCTGCCGCAGAACCGTGGCCGCAACCAGAAGCACCCCCGTCGCGGTGAGAAGCCCCACCTGGCGGGGGACCGCCGGAAGACCGCGGTCTCGTCGGAGGCGGAAGGTCGCCGCAGCCGCCGTCACGAGGCAGATCCCACCCACGGCGACGGGCCACCAGAGGGGGACGAGGGTCGTCATGGCTCGCGACCCAGCCCGCCGTCGCGGGCGCGCACGATGGCTTCGGATCGGTCAGCGACCTGGAGCTTCTGGAAGACGGAGGAGAGGTGGTTGGCCACTGTCTTGGGAGCCATCCCGAGCGACTCGCCGATGGCTGCGTTGCGACGACCACGCGCGACCTGTTCGAGGACCTGCCGTTCCCGCACGGTCAGGTCGGGGAACGGTTCCCCGGCCGGGTCGCCGCTGTCGCCGGCAAGGCGGTCGAGCACGCGCGCGGCGATACCGGGACCGAAGATGGCTCCACCGGCAACGACGGCGCGGAGGGCCCGCTCGAGCTCGTCCTGGCCCGCGCCCTTGAGCAGGTAGCCGCGGGCACCGGCGTGCATGGCGCTCAGGACTACGTCGTCCTGCTCGGCCATGCTGAGCACGAGAACGGCGGTCCCGGGGGTGCCGGCTGTGATCCGGCGGGTCGCCTCGATCCCGTCGACTCCGGGCATGAACAGGTCCATCACCACGACGTCGGGCCTGAGGATCTGCACTTCACGGACCGCGGCCTCGCCGTCCTCCGCCTCGCCGACAACGCAGAAGCCATCAAGTGAGTCGAGGAGAGCGCGTAATCCGCGGCGGACGACGAGGTGGTCGTCGGCGATCACGACCCTGATCGTGGGACGGGCACCTTCCAGGACACTGTCCACGTCTCCATGATGGGACCGAGGGCCTCGTCCCGCCCGGGAACTCGTTCCCGGTTCGATCCGGGAGAACTCCCGGATGTCGGGGAACGCTGCCCGGTCCGTACGGCGGGCGGCGGGACAACGCTTGGCAGGACCAGCACGAAACCTTCTAAAGGAGTGACCATGACCGTCCCCACCAGCTTCACCACAGCACCACCGAACGCCGGGCTGAGCCGACTGAACAAGGTCGGCCTCGTCCTCGCCGCGGTGCTCGGCCTGAGCGACATCGTCGGCTCGTTCAGCCCGACGCCGGAGGGGGAGGTCGGTCCCCCACAGGCCATCCTGGTGCTCGGTGGGCTGCTCGGCGTGGTCACCGTCGTAGGTGTGGTCTGGGCCTTCCGCTCAGCGAGCCGCACCGCTGTCCGGATCGTGGCCGCGGCCCGGATCATCTCAGCGATCACCGCGCTGCCAGCCTTCTTCGTCGACGTGCCGGCATGGCTCAAGCTGGTCGTCGGTCTGCTCATGCTGGTCACCGTCGCCTGCGTGGTGATGATCCTGACCCCAGCCCGGCGTGGGTTGGCTGCGACGGAGGAGTCCCGGTGATCGCGGTCGTCACGGTTCTGTGTGCCCTCCCGCTCGGCTTCTTCTGTCGCAGCGCCGGTGCCGCCTTCTTGGCGTACGTTGCCGTCTACACCTGGGCTCTCGTTTTCCAGACGCTCTATCTCGTGTTGGCCGCGATGGGTGGTGACACGTCGGCGTTCAGTCCCGACGAGTTCCCGCTGTCCTACGGCATCGTGGCCCTGGCGGTCTACGCGGTCGGGTTCGCCCTTGTCGCCCTCGGCCGTCATCTGCGAGGGCGTCGACTGGCCGCGCGTACGACTCAGGCGCCAGCGGCCGCCTGAACATCACGCACCGCCCGCGCTCGCGGCACGGGGCCGCGGGCGGGGCTGCGTCGCCCGCCCTCGCCCGCACCTGGCACGCTGGTGCCTCGGTCCGGGAGGTGATGAGATGTTCTACAACGTGGCCCACTCGGTGGTGGCACCGCTTTCCAAGGCGCTGTGGCGACCTCTCGTCGAGGGCCTCGACAACGTCCCGAGCACCGGCCCGGTCATCGTCGCCAGCAACCACCTGTCGTTCGCGGACTCCATGGTCATCCCGATCGTGGCACCCCGTCAGGTGGTGATCCTGGCCAAGGAGGACTACTTCACCGGCACCGGCCTCCGTGGCGCGGGCCAGAGGGCGTGGTTCGAGGGCATCGGGATGATCCCGGTCGACCGCGACGACACCAAGGCCGCCCTCGCATCTCTCGACATCGCCCTTGAGGTGCTCGGCCGGGGAGAGGCGTTCGGCATCTACCCCGAGGGGACGCGCTCGCGGGACGGACGGCTCTACCGGGGCCGCACGGGGGTGGCCCATCTCGCGCTCACGTCGGGGGCCCCGGTGGTCCCGGTCGGGCTGCGCGGCACCCAGAACATCCAACCCGTGGGCACCCGGATCCCCCGGTTGGCCAAGGTGACCGTGCGGTTCGGTGAGCCCCTCCGGTTCGAGGGGAGGTACGACGACGTACCGCTCGGCAGGGCACGGCGCGAGGTGACCGACGAGATCATGGCCGCCATCCGCGCCCTCTCCGGCCAGGTGGACGCCGGCACCTACAACGAGCGACCTCCCACGGTGTAGGTGCATCACAGAACGCACTAGCCTGGCCCGGTGGCAGACGCGCCGATCGGCATCTTCGACTCAGGCTTCGGTGGACTGACCGTGGCCCGGGCCGTGCTGGACCAGCTGCCGCACGAGCCGGTGCTCTACCTCGGCGATACCGCTCGTCAGCCCTACGGACCGCAACCGATCGGCGAGGTCCGGGAGTACGCCCTCGAGTGCCTGGACCACCTCGTCGACCAAGGCGTGAAGGCGCTGGTCATCGCCTGCAACTCTGCCAGTGCCGCGGTGCTCCGGGACGCGCGCGAGCGCTACCCGGTCCCGGTGGTCGAGGTGATCCATCCCGCGACGCGTCGAGCCGTGGCGGCCAGCCACACCGGTCGCATCGGGGTGATCTGCACCCGTGCCACGGCCGAGTCGATGGCCTACGAGGACGCCTTCACCGCCGCTCCTCACGTCACGCTGCACACCGAGGCCTGCCCGCGCTTCGTCGAGTTCGTCGAGGCCGGCGTCACCAGTGGGGCGGAGCTGCTCGCGGTGGCCCACCGCTACCTCGACCCACTGACGTCCTACGGCATCGACACGTTGATCCTCGGGTGCACGCATTACCCGCTGCTGACCGGCGTGATCTCCTACGTCCTCGGCGACCAGGTCACGCTGGTCTCGAGCGCGGAGGAGACCGCCAAGGACGTCTATCGGCTGCTGGTCCGCCTCGGCCTCGAGCGTGACCCGTCCCTGCCGGAGCCGGAGCACCGCTTCCTCACCACCGGAGCGCCCGACGAGTTCGCCCGGATCGGCCGCCGGTTCCTGGGCCCGGAGATGGTCTCGGTCCTCCAGCTCTCGCAGGCGACGATGTGGGCCCACGGATGAGGCTGACGGTCGTCGGGTGCTCCGGGTCGTACCCGGGCCCGGAGTCGCCCGCGAGCTGCTACCTCGTGGAGGCTGACCACGACGGCCGGACCTGGCGGGTCGCACTCGACCTCGGCAACGGAGCGCTCGGCGCCCTGCACCGGTACGCCGACCCGCTCGGCCTCGACGCGGTGCTGGTCAGCCACCTCCACCCCGACCACTACTTCGACATCAGCGGCCTCTACGTCATGTGGCGCTACCACCCCGACGGCCCTCGGACGCGCATCCCGGTCTGGGGCCCCGCCGGTGTGGGCCGGCAGGCCGCGCGTGCCTACGGGCTGCCGCGCGACCCCGGCATGTCGGCGGAGTTCGACTTCCACGAGTACGACGACCAGGCGATCGAGCTCGGCCCGTTCACGATCCGGCCGACCCGGGTGGTCCACCCCGGGCGGGCGTACGGGCTCCGGGTCGAGGCGGGCGGCGCCGTGCTGGCCTACACCGGCGACACCGGGCCGTCTCCGCAGCTCATCTCCCTGGCCCGAGACGCCGACCTGTTGTTGGCCGAGGCCGCCTTCCGGGAGGGCGTCGAGAACCCGGTGGATCTGCACCTGACCGGCGCCGAGGCCGGCCGGGCGGCTGCCGAGGGCGGCGCCCGTCGCCTCGTCCTCACCCACATCCCCCCATGGCACGACAAGCAGGTCGCATGGGCAGAGGCGCGGACGACGTACGACGGTCCGCTGGATCTCGCCACGAGCGGCGCGACCTTCGACCTCTGAACGAGCCACGACCGCCCTGGTGCCGGCACCGCGGAGCAAACCGGTCGCTCAAGAGGCTAGACCCTGGCGATACTGGGCAGATGGCAACGCCGGTCGCAGCTGCTCGTCAGGTGATCCTGGTCGAGGGGGACAGCGACCGTGCCGCCGTGGAGGCACTGGCCCGGAGGGCCGGCCGCAACCTGGCTGCCGAGGGGACGGCGGTGGTCGCCATGGGTGGTGCCACGAACGTCGGTCACTTCGTGGAGCGGCTGGGACCTCGGGGTCTCGGGCTACGCCTCGCGGGCATGTGCGACGCCGCTGAGGAGCGGGTGTTCACCCGGCGCCTGACCCGCGCCGGCCTGGACGCGGGCACGTCACGGTCGGACCTCGAGCGGATCGGCTTCTACGTGTGCCACCGGGACCTCGAGGACGAGCTGATCGGCTCGCTGGGCCCCGATGCGGTCGTCGAGGTCATCGCTGCCGAAGGGGAGCTGGCCTCGTTCCAGATCCTGCGGCAGCAACCGGCCCAGCGCACCCGGACCCTCGACCAGCAGCTGCACCGGTTCATGGGCAGCCAGTCCGGCCGCAAGGTCCGCTACGCCATGCTCCTCGTGGAGGCGCTGGAGCCGGGTCGTGTCCCGCGTCCCCTCGAGCAGGTCCTGGCTCGTTAGGCTCGCAGCCATGACACGCGCCGACGGACGACGAAACGACGAGCTCCGACCCATCACGATCACCCGCAACTGGCTCGACCACGCCGCCGGGTCGGTCCTCGTGGAGTTCGGTGGGACCCGCGTGCTCTGCGCCGCGTCCGCCTCGGTGGGGGTGCCTCGCTGGAGGAAGGGGTCCGGGCTCGGCTGGGTCACCGCCGAGTACGCCATGCTCCCCGCCTCGACCAACACCCGCTCGGACCGGGAGTCGGTGAAGGGCCGGATCGGCGGACGCACCCACGAGATCTCCCGGCTGATCGGCCGCTCGCTGCGGGCGGTCATCGACTACGAAGCGCTGGGGGAGAACACGATCGTGCTCGACTGCGACGTGCTGCAGGCCGACGGCGGCACCCGGACGGCCGCGATCACCGGGGCGTACGTCGCCCTGGCCGATGCTTGTGTCCACCTGAAGGGCCAGGGCGCCCTGTCCGGTGACCCGCTGACCGGTTCGGTGGCGGCGGTCTCGGTCGGCATCATCGACGGCGAGCCTCGCCTCGACCTGCCCTACGAGGAGGACGTGCGAGCCGAGACAGACATGAACGTGGTGATGACCGGGACCGGCAGGTACATCGAGATCCAGGGCACCGCCGAGGCCGACCCCTTCGACCGGGCGCTCCTCGACGGCCTGCTCGGGCTCGCCGAGACGGGCTGCGCCGAGCTGACCCGGCTGCAACAGGAGGTCCTCACTGGCGGGTCAGTGTGACCCAGGTCTTCCTGGCATCGCGCAACGACAAGAAGCTCGCCGAGATGCAGCGGATCCTGGCCGAGCACATGCCCGATGTAGAGGTCCTCGGACTAGACGACGTGACGCCGTACGACGAACCCGCCGAGACAGAGCCGACCTTCGAGGGCAACGCGCTGATCAAGGCCAGGGTCGCGGTCGAGGCCACCGGGCTGCCTTCACTGGCCGACGACTCTGGCCTGTGTGTCGAGGCGCTCAACGGTATGCCGGGGGTGCTCTCGGCGAGGTGGTCGGGGACGGGCGGATCTGTCGATCGTGACCGGGCCAACAACGAGCTGTTGCTCGCACAGCTCACCGACGTCCCCGACGAGCGACGTGGCGCGCACTTCACCTGCGCCGTGGCTTTCGCCTACCCGGCCGGTTCAGGAGGAGTGGTGAGCACCGTCGTGCTCGGCACGATGCCGGGCCGGGTGATTCATGAGATGCGCGGCGATGGCGGCTTCGGCTACGACGTGCTGTTCGTCGCCGAGGGCCAAGCGGACGGCCGTACGTCGGCGGAGCTGAGCGTCGCCGAGAAGGACGCCATCTCGCACCGGGGCCGGGCCCTGCGTGAGATCGCCCCGTTGGTGGCGGACGTCCTCACCGGCCTCTGAGGGGGCTCTCCGCCCGCACACGTCACCACGATCGAAGGCGTCCGCGGCCGGTCTGCCCGTCGGTCGGCTCGTTGCGACTCCTCAGAGTGTGCGCCCGGAGAGATTCGAACTCTCACTGGCCAGGACCTAAACCTGGTGCCTCTGCCATTGGGCTACGGGCGCGGTGACGCCGGGACAGTCTAGGAGGCGGACGTCGGACCGGACCCGCCGTCGAGCATTTCGTTGCCGCAAGCTCCTCGTCGCCGCGCAGCTCCCCATGGAATTTGGAACCTCCCCATGGCATGCATGCCATGGGGAGGTTCCAAAGGCCTGCCTAC
>JBPCND010000085.1:0-2745 GCA_051001655.1 Nocardioides sp.
AGCACTACCTCGACCTGTGCGACATCGAGTTCACCATCGAGCACGGCAAGCTCTGGATGTTGCAGACGCGTGTCGGCAAGCGCACCGCCGAGGCTGCATTCCGGATTGCCTGCCAGCTCGTGGACCAAGGCCTCATCGACCCGGACGAGGCGGTTTGCCGGGTCACCGGTGCCCAGCTCGCGCAGCTGATGTTCCCCCGGTTCGACGTCAGCTCCGAACGGGTCCTGATCACCCAGGGGATGAACGCCTCGCCGGGAGCCGCGGTCGGCAAAGTCGTTTTCGACTCAGGTACGGCGGTGGAGTGGGCCGACCGAGGAGAGGACGTGATCCTGGTCCGCCGGGAGACCAACCCGGACGACCTGCGCGGCATGGTGGTGGCACGCGGCATCCTGACGAGCCGTGGAGGCAAGACGTCGCATGCGGCCGTCGTCGCCCGGGGGATGGGCAGGACCTGCGTGTGCGGCGCCGACTCGCTCGACGTCGACGTGAAGGCCAAGCGGCTGACCACCTCCGAGGGCACAATCGTCGCCGAAGGTGACGTGATCTCGATCGACGGCACGACCGGCGAGGTGTTCGCAGGACGGGTGCAGGTCCAGGACTCGCTGGTTGTCCGGTTCTTCGAGGGCGACGACGCCCAGACCGGTGACGAGCTGGTCGGTGCCGTTGCTCGACTGATGGAGCACGCGGACGGTCGGCGTCGTCTCGACGTACGCGCCAACGCCGACACTCCCGACGACGCGGCGCGGGCACGGCGGTTCGGTGCCCAGGGCATCGGGCTGTGCCGGACCGAGCACATGTTCCTCGGCGACCGGAGGGAGCTGGTCGAGGACCTCATCGTCGCGGAGAACACCGAGGACCAGGAGACTGCCCTGTCCGCCCTACTGCCGATGCAGCGCGATGACTTCCGGGGGATCCTCCAGGCGATGGACGGTCTTCCGGTGACCATCAGGCTGATCGACCCTCCACTGCACGAGTTCCTTCCCGACCTCACCGACCTCTCCGTCGAGGTCGCGCTCGCCGACGAGCGAGGTGACCAGAGCTCCAAGCAGCACAAGCTGCTCGACGCGGTGTCGCGTCTCCACGAGACCAACCCGATGCTGGGTCTGCGGGGCGTCCGGCTCGGGATCGTCATCCCGGGGCTTTTCGCCATGCAGGCCCGAGCGATCCTCGAGGCGGCGTCGGCACTGCTGCAGGAGGGACGCAATCCTCAGCCCGAGATCATGATCCCGCTGGTGGCGACCGTCCAAGAGCTCGAGCTGGTCAAGGCCGACATCACCCGGGTCGCGGGCCAGGTCCAGGACGAGACGGGTGTGGATCTGTCGTTCAAGGTCGGCACGATGATCGAGCTTCCCCGGGCAGTGATGGCAGCCGGCGAGATCGCCCAGCAGGCCGACTTCTTCTCCTTCGGGACCAACGACCTCACCCAGATGACCTGGGGCTTCTCTCGCGACGACGTGGAGGCGTCGTTCTTCAGCACCTACCTGGACAAGGGCATCTTCGGGGTCTCACCGTTCGAGTCCCTGGATGTCGACGGGGTCGGCAAGCTGGTGGCGATGGCCGTCGAGAACGGCCGGGCCGTCCGTCCGGACCTCCATCTGGGTGTGTGTGGTGAGCACGGTGGCGACCCCGCGTCGATCCACTTCTTCGACGAGGTCGGTCTCGACTATGTCTCCTGCTCCCCGTTCCGGGTGCCGGTGGCCCGGCTCGAGGCCGGTCGGTCAGCTACCGTCGCGATGTCGGGGTCCGCGTGACGACGCCGAGGAGGGTTCGCTGCGAGGCACGACTACCTCGCCGCCGGTTCGGGGGCACCACTGTCCCTGCATGACCTGGCCGACCATCATGCGGAGGACGTCACCAGTCGGTTCGATTCGGATGTCGTCGGCATCTCCACGGGTGGTTTCGATCGGACTACAGCTGGCAGTGGCCCAGCCCAGTCTCTTGCGACACTGGTGACCATGTGTGGCGTGCCGCTGTCGACGTACCGAGCCGAGCCCAGCTGCCTCTCGGCGACCTCATGCGGCAGGGAGGACCGCGAACCAGCCTGCCGACCGCGCGATGATCGCCTTCGTGCTGTCGGACCCGGTCTCACCTAGCGGGCCGATCCCTGGCACCGAATGCCGAGGATCGACCCGCGTACGGCCGGCTGGCTAAAGCCAGTCGCGGTTCCTGAGCCGTTCGGGGACAATCCACGTCCATGGGCCATGTGGACGTCGCCGGAGTGCGCTACGAGCTTCCCGACGGGCGGGTCCTGCTCGACGACGTCTCGTTCCGGGTCGGCGAAGGAGCCAAGGTGGCGCTGGTCGGTGCCAACGGAGCCGGTAAGACCACCCTGCTCAGGATCATCACCGGCGATCTGGTCCCGCATGCAGGCGCCGTCACACGCAGTGGCGGGCTGGGCGTCATGCGGCAGATGGTCACCCATGGCAACGAGGGCAGGACCGTCGCGGACCTGCTGCTCTCGGTCTCGCCGTCCCGGATCCGTGAGGCTGCGGCGGCCGTCGACGCGTGGGAGCTCGCGTTGATGGAGACCGACGACGAGTCGACCCAGATGCGCTACGCCGGGGCTCTGTCGGAGTGGGCGGACGCCGGCGGCTACGAGATCGAGGTCGTGTGGGACGTCTGCACGATCGCCGCGCTGGGCGTCGCCTTCGACAAGGCGAAGTACCGCGGGCTGACCACGTTGTCGGGGGGTGAGCAGAAGCGGCTGGTCCTGGAGTTCCTGATCCGCGGCCCCGACGAGGTGCT
>JBPCND010000086.1:0-4977 GCA_051001655.1 Nocardioides sp.
GAGCGGAGCACGTCCGTCGCGGTGGTCCTGGACCGGACGCCTCCCGAGGCCGTCGACGAAGTGAGCAGCCGCCTCGCCAGGATGCTCACCGCCCGGGGGTTGCGCGACTCGCCCCTGTTCACCGTCACCGAGGGAACGCCCGACGAGAACGGAATGCTTCCCGCTGAGTCGGTGCAGGAGATCCGTGGCTGGCTCGACCTGCTCGCTGCGGACGCCGAAGCACGGGCAGGGGTCGTGAAGAAGACCCTCGACGGAGCCGTCCGCAGCCTGGCACGACGCTCGTACGTCGTCGCGGACGCGAGCGCTGAGCAGGCCGTCGCCCTGGGCAGGCTGCAGGCCGACGTGGACCGCGCCTACGACGACGCCATCACCAAGATCGACGAGGCGTCGGCCGACGGCACGCTGCTGCGCGGCGAGGTGCTGGCCCGCTGGCAGGAGTTCGTCGGCACCGGCGAGCTGCTGCGGTCCTTGGAGACCCGCGTCGGCTGGCTGCGCGACCGGGTCGTCGGATGGGTCAAGGGCAAGCCCCAGCAGGCGGAGCGGGTGACGGTCGCGGTCGAGTCCGGTCTGGAGACGTTGATCCTCGAGCACGCCGAGACGGCAGCTGAGCAGGCCGAGGCCTCGTGGCGCTCTACAGCGGCCGGGCGACGGCTGATGGAGCTGGGCGACGACGACCTGGGTCGGGCCTCGCGGGACTTCCGGGGGCGGGCCGAGCGGACGGTCCGTGACTGGCAGCGCGACGTGTTCGACCTCGTGCGCGAGGAGGGCGCGGACAAGCGGTCGACAGCTCGCTTCCTGGCGTTCGGCGTCAACGGGCTCTCAGTCGCTCTGATGGTCGTGGTGTTCGCCCACACCGCAGGGGTGACCGGCACGGAGGCCGGCATCGCCGGCGGCAGTGCGGTGGTGGGCCAGAAGTTGCTCGAGGCCGTCTTCGGTGACCAGGCTGTACGTCGACTCGCCGCTCGTGCCCGCAAGGACCTGCACGCCCGGGTCGTCGAGCTGCTCCACCAGGAGCGAGCTCGCTACAACGTCATCGTGGACGGGCTCGCGATCGAGGCCGAGTCGGCCGAGGAGCTGCGCCGGATGGCTCGCCGTGTCGACGACATCCGCTTCGCCGACTCCTCGCCACCCGGTAGCCGGGCATGACCTCTCTGCTCGACGGCGCGAAGAAGCTCGTCGGCCGGGGCTCGGACGTGTCCGCCCGGATCGAAGGGCTCCGGTCGGCTGCGGATGCGGCTCGCGGACGCCTCGACGACGCGCTGGTCGACGAGGCGGCTGCGGTCGCCGAGCGGGCAGGCGCCCGGCTGAGCCTGTCCGGCAACCACACCGTGGTCGCGCTGGCGGGTGCCACGGGCTCGGGCAAGTCCTCGACGTTCAACGCGCTGACCGGGCTCGACCTGGCCGCCATCGGTGTGCGCCGTCCGACCACCTCGTGGACGATGGCATGCGCCTGGGGGGCAGAGGGTGCCGGTGAGCTGATGGACTGGGTCGGCGTTCCGGTGCGCCACCAGGTCTCGCGCGACAGCATGCTCGACGGCCCGCGCGGGGATCGGGACCTCGAGGGGCTGGTCCTGCTCGACCTTCCCGACCACGACTCCACGGAGGTCTCCCACCACGTCGAGGTGGACCGGCTCGTGAAGCTGGCCGACCTGCTCGTGTGGGTGCTCGACCCGCAGAAGTACGCCGACGCCGCTGTCCACGACCGCTACCTTCGGCCCCTGGCATCGCATCGGGAGATCATGCTGGTGACGCTCAACCACATCGACGCGGTGCCCGAGGCGCAGCGTGCCGCCATGGTCGCCGACCTCGAGCGTCTGCTCGCCGCCGAGGGGCTCGCCGGCGTCCCGGTCATCGCCTGCTCGGCCCGGTACGGCGACGGCATCCCCGAGCTGCGTCGTGCCATCGCCGACCGAGTCGCTGCCAAGAAGGCGACCCGGACCCGGCTGATGGCCGACGTCGGCGCTGTTGCGGACCGGATGCGGCAGGTGAACGGTGACTCCAAGCCCGGTGACGTGGCGCGCGAACGCAAGGCGGAGCTCATCGACGCATTCGCCGATGCGGCCGGGGTGCCGACCGTCGTACGCGCAGTCGAGCAGTCGACCCGGCGGCGAGCCGGCCGGGCCACGGGTTGGCCGGTCACCGCGTGGCTCGGTCGTCTGAAGCCGGACCCACTGAAGCGGCTTCACCTCGACCTCGGCTCCAGCGCCAAGGAGCTGACCGGACGCTCGCGCGCCTCCATCCCCGAGGCCTCACCGGTGCAGCGCGCCCGCGTCGACACGGCCGTGCGCGGTGTCGCCGACGGAGTCGCTCGGCACCTGTCGCCGGCATGGGGCTCGGCCGTCCGCCGGGCCTCGGTGTCGCGGTTGAAGGACCTGAACGACGCCCTCGACCGGGCGGTCACGGGCACCGAGCTCGGCGTCTCCCGGACCCCCATCTGGTGGCGGCTCGTGCAGACCCTGCAGTGGGTGATCATGCTGGCTGCGCTGGCGGGCGGGCTCTGGTTGGGCGTCCTGGCGGTGCTGGGCTACCTCCGGCTGCCGGCGCCGGATGCATCGACGTACGGCGGTGTGCCGTTGCCGACCCTGCTGCTGCTCGGGGGTCTCGCCGCGGGGATCGTGCTCGGACTGCTCTGCAAGGTCCTGGTCGGATGGTCGGCGCGAGCCAAGGCACGATCGGTGGAGCGCCGGATGCGAGCCGGGATCAGCGAGGTGACCGACGAGCTCGTCATCACGCCGATCGAGGGTGAGCTCGAGGCCTACCGATCGGTCCGCGACGGGCTCGTTCAGGCGATGGGCTGACGAGACCCCGCCGGTTTTCGTCCACGGGTCGCTGCGCCCGGCTGCCGTCCACACCCGTCGTCCGTTCTGCTTCCGGAGTCTCCGACGAGCGGCAGATTCTCCTGTGTACACCCGCCCGGCGATGAGGAGAGACGAGATGAGTGACACCTACGTGACGCTGCACGGATGGGTCGGCAGCGACGTGACCTTCCGGGACCCGCAGGGGATAAGCGTGGTCAACCTGCGGGTGGCCTCGACCCCGCGGCTCAAGCGAGAGGGCAAGTGGGTCGACGGCGACACCACGTGGTACTCCGTCACCGCCTGGCGTCAGCTTGCCGACAACGTGCGGAGCTCCGTGAGCAAGGGTGACGCGGTGATCGTGCACGGTCGGCTTCGCACCGACTGCTGGAAGCGGGAGGACGGCCAGCTCTCCAGCTCGCTCCAGATCGAGGCCAGTCCGATCGGGCACGACCTGACCCGCGGCACGACGCGGTTCACGCGGAGCATCAGACCTGAGCGCATCGATGGCGAGGTGGACCAGGAGGTCGACGCGATGAGCCGCGAGCAGCGGGAGGTTGCCGTCGTGGACAGCTGGGGCAACCTGGCGGATCGTGCGGTCGGGAGCTCGTCGGCCGACCCGCCGGGTGGGACGGGTCGCCCGGACGCCCAGAGCGCTGGTGACGCTGCCTGAGACCAGGCCAGCTCGTGGCGTAGACGCCCCATGGCAGCCGGACCTCTCCACCGCCGTAGGCTTGTCGGTCATGGCTGAGTATGTGTTCACGCTGCGCAACGTCCGCAAGGCGCACGGCGACAAGGTTGTCCTCGACAACGTCACCCTGTCCTTCCTCCACGGCGCGAAGATCGGCGTCGTCGGACCCAATGGCACTGGCAAGTCGACCCTGCTCAAGATCATGGCCGGGTTGGACCACGCCTCCAACGGTGACGCCATCATCGACCCGGGCGCCACCGTCGGCATGCTGCAGCAGGAGCCACCGCTCACCGAGGGTCGGACCGTGCTGGCGAACATCAAGGAAGCGGTGCAGTCGATCAGCTCCTCGCTCGACCGTTACAACCAGATCTCTGAGGAGCTGGCCGATCCGGATGCGGACTACGACAAGCTCCTGGCCGAGATGGGCGAGCTCCAGTCGGACCTCGACCACGCCAACGCCTGGGACCTCGACAGCCGGCTCGACCAGGCGATGGATGCCCTGCGCTGTCCGCCGCCGGAGGTCCTGGTGGACAACCTGTCCGGTGGTGAGCGGCGGCGCGTCGCGCTCTGCAAGCTGCTGCTCCAGCAGCCAGACCTGCTGCTGCTCGACGAGCCCACCAACCATCTGGACGCCGAGTCGGTGCAGTGGCTGGAGGGACATCTGGCGAGCTATCCCGGTGCTGTGCTGGCCGTCACCCACGACAGATACTTCCTCGACAACGTGGCGAGCTGGATCCTCGAGCTGGACCGGGGCAAGGCGCACCCCTACGAGGGGAACTACTCCGTCTACCTGGAGACCAAGAAGTCGCGTCTGCAGGTCGAAGGGGCCAAGGACGCCAAGCGGGCCAAGATGCTCGAGCGCGAGCTCGAGTGGGTGCGCTCGAACCCCAAGGCTCGGCAGGCCAAGAGCAAGTCAAGACTCTCCCGCTACGAAGAGCTGGCCGCCGAGGCCGAGCGCAACCGCAAGGTCGACCTCGGCGAGATCAACATCCCGGCGGGGCCGCGGCTCGGTGACGTGGTGCTTGAGGCCGATGACCTCGTCAAGGGCTACGGTGACCGCGTCCTGATGAACGACATCGACTTCAAGCTCCCCCGGGCCGGCATCGTCGGTGTCATCGGCCCCAATGGCGTCGGCAAGACCACCTTGTTCCGGATGATCGTGGGGGAGGAGAAGCCGGACAGCGGCGAGCTCAAGGTCGGGCAGACCGTGAAGATCTCCTACGTCGACCAGAGCCGTGGCGGGCTCGACCCCCACAAGAACGTCTGGGAGGTCGTCTCCGACGGTCTCGACTTCATCAAGGTCGCGAACTTCGAGATGCCCAGCCGGGCCTACATCGCCTCCTTCGGCTTCAAGGGTCCCGATCAGCAGAAGAAGGCCGGCATCCTCTCCGGTGGCGAGCGCAACCGGCTGAACCTCGCGCTGACGCTGAAGATGGGCGGCAACATGCTGCTGCTCGACGAGCCGACCAACGACCTCGACGTGGAGACCCT
>JBPCND010000087.1:0-6022 GCA_051001655.1 Nocardioides sp.
CTCTCGCCGCCGGGCCGAAGTCACCGCAGGAGGCGATCACTCGTGAAGTTCCGCGTCGAGCGCGACGTGCTGGCCGATGCCGTCGCATGGGCCGCTCGCAGCCTGCCCGTGCGTCCCAGCGCCCCCGTGCTCGCCGGCCTGCTGATCGAGACCCGGTCCGGTGACGCGGGCGACGGACTGATCCTGTCCACGTTCGACTACGAGACCTCCGCTCGGGCGACCGTTCCGGCAGCAGTCGTGGAGGAGGGCAAGGCGCTCGTGTCCGGCCGGCTGCTCGCCGACATCTGCCGGAGCCTGCCTCACAAGCCGGTCGAGATGTCGATCGAGGGCGCCAAGGTCACGTTGACCTGCGGCAGCGCCAGGTTCAGCCTGCAGACGATGCCGGTCGAGGAGTACCCATCCCTGCCTGACATGCCGCGAGCCACCGGGACCGTCCGCAGTGACGTCTTCGCCCACGCCGTCGCCCAGGCCGTTGTGGCGGCCGGCCGCGACGACATGCTCCCGGTGCTCACCGGGGTCCGGATCGAGATCGACGGCGCCGACATCACGTTGCTGGCCACGGACCGGTTCCGGCTCTCGCTGCGCGAGCTCGGCTGGGATCCGGCCACCACCGACGCGACGGCGGCCGCGCTCGTGCCCGCCAAGGTGCTCGCGGACACGGCCAAGTCCCTCACCGCGGGCACCGAGGTCACGATCGCCCTCGCCGGCACCGGTGTGGGCGAGGGCCTCATCGGCTTCGAGGGCTCCGCAGGCGGCGGCGTGCATCGTACCACCACACGCCTCCTCGACGGAGAGTTCCCCAAGGTCCGCACCCTCTTCCCCAGCGAGCAGAGCACCCTCGCCCGCGTCGACCGGGCCACCCTGGTGGAGGCCGTCAAACGCGTCTCGCTCGTGGCGGAGCGCAACACCGCGGTCCAGCTGGCGTTCGCCGAGGGCTGCCTCACCCTCGACGCCGGCAGCGGGGACGAGGCCTTGGCCACCGAGCAGATCGAAGCCTTGATCAAGGGCGAGGACATCACCACCGGGTTCAACCCGCAGTTCCTCCTCGACGGCCTGACCGCGATCGAGGCGCCCGTGGTGGAGCTCGCTTTCACCCAGGCGTCCAAGCCCGCCGTGATGGCCGGGGTCGACAGCCTGGACGGCGACGCGGACACCTCGTTCCGCTATCTGCTGATGCCACGCCGGTTGCTGTCCTGACCGCGGCGTAGTCTCGGCACGGACCACGCGAGGGAGAAAGCATGGAGCTAGGACTGATCGGCCTGGGCAGGATGGGCGGCAACATGTCCGAGCGCATCCGCCGCGCAGGGCACACCGTGGTCGGCTACGACCACAACCCCGACGTCAGGGACGTCGACAGCATGGAGGCGCTCGTCGAGGCGCTTCCTACCCCACGGCTCGTCTGGGTGATGGTTCCCTCGGGCGGTCCCACGCACGAGACGGTCGTGGCTCTGAGCGAACTGCTGTCGGAGGGTGACATCGTCATCGACGGCGGCAATTCCCGTTGGACCGACGACATCGCTCACGCCGAGCTGCTCAAGGAGAAGGGCATCGGCTACGTCGACTGCGGTGTCTCGGGCGGTGTCTGGGGCCTCGAGAACGGCTACGCCCTGATGGCAGGCGGCGAGACCGAGCACATCGAGACGCTCAAGCCGATCTTCGACGCCCTCAAGCCCGAAGGCGAGTTCGGCTGGGTGCACGCGGGCAAGGTCGGGTCGGGGCACTTCGCCAAGATGGTGCACAACGGCATCGAGTACGCCTTGATGCAGGCCTACGCCGAGGGCTGGGAGCTGCTCCAGAAAGCGGAGGTGGTCGACAACGTCACCGAGGTCTACCGTTCCTGGCGTGAGGGAACGGTCATCCGGTCCTGGCTGCTCGACCTACTGGTCGCCGCGCTCGATGAGGACGAGGGGCTGCAGGGCATCCGTGGCTACGCCGAGGACTCCGGTGAGGGCCGGTGGACCGTGGAGGCAGGCATCGAGCACGCCGTCGCGACACCTGCGATTACGGCAGCCCTCTACGCCCGCTTCGTCTCGCAGCAGGACGACAGTCCCGCGATGAAGGCCGTCGCGGCGATGCGCAACCAGTTCGGCGGCCACGCCACGCACACAGACGCCCCGCCCACCACGAAGGACACCCCCTCCACACCTGGGGGCTGAGCGCACGGTGCACGTCGTCCACCTGTCGCTGCACGACTTCCGGTCGTACGCCGCCGCCGACGTCGCCCTAGGACCCGGCGTCACGTCCTTTGTGGGGCGCAACGGCCACGGCAAGACCAACCTCGTCGAGGCGATCGACTATGTTGCCCGGCTGGCCTCGCACCGAGTCTCCAACGACACCGCCCTCGTGCGGTTCGGTGCCGAGAGTGCCGTGATCCGGGTGGCCGTCGTGCGAGACGAACGCCAGGCGGTCCTCGAGGTCGAGATCAACCCCGGGAGAACCAACCGGGCGCGGGTCAACAGGTCCCCGCTGCCCCGATCCCGCGAGCTGCTCGGGATGGTCCGCACGGTGTTGTTCTCTCCGGAGGACCTGACGCTGGTCAAGGGCGATCCGGGTGAGCGCCGCCGTTTCCTCGACGACCTGCTGGTGCAACGGGCTCCGCGGTACGCCGGTGTCCGCTCCGACTACGACCGGGTGCTCAAGCAGCGGAACTCCCTGCTGAAGACGGCCGGCCTGGCTCGGCGTGGTGGCCCCGGGAGCAGCCGCGGGGAGTCGGCGCTGGCCACCCTCGGGGTCTGGGACTCCCACCTGGCACGCGCCGGCTCCGAGCTGCTCGCAGCCCGGATCGCACTGGTGGAGGACCTGAAGCCTCTGGTCGCTGCGGCGTACGAAGCAGTCGCTCGCGGCGCCACCCGCGACGACACCACGATGACCTACACCCCGTCGTTCGACCTGCCAGAGCACGACCCGCACGCCCCGGACCGTGTGGTGCTGGGCGAGGCCCTCCTCGTGGAGCTCGAACGGCGTCGCGACGACGAGCTCGACAGGGGTATCAGCCTGGTCGGTCCACACCGGGACGAGCTGGCGATGATGCTCGGTCCGCTGCCTGTGCGAGGCTATGCCAGCCATGGCGAGTCATGGTCGCTGGCCCTGGCGCTGCGCCTCGCGTCCTACGAGCTGCTCCGGTCGACCGGCGACGACCCGATCCTGATCCTCGACGACGTCTTCGCCGAGCTGGACACCGACCGTCGCGAGCGGCTGGCCGAGCTGGTGGCCGGCGCCGAGCAGGTGCTCGTGACCGCGGCCGTCCCGGAGGATCTCCCCCATGCTCTGGCCGGGGTCAGGATCGACGTGGTCGAGGGACAGGTGGCGGCCCATGCCGACTGACGATGCGGACCGTCCGGTTGCCAGACAGCAGGACCCGGTGGTGGAGCCGGTCGAGACCCACGACGAGACCGGTCTGGACCTCGCCCGGAGCGTCGCCCGCGGGATGGCCGGCTCCCGGCGTACGACGAAGAAGCGTTCCGGAGCCGGCCGACCGGGAAGCCGAGGTGCCTTCAGGCCGCGGACCGACCCGCAGTCCTCTGGCGCGCATCCCGACGACCGGGACCCACAGCTGCTCGACAGCACCATCGGTCGGCTGATCGCCGAGCAGGGCTGGGGCACCGACCTGCGGGTGCATGGCGTCTTCTCCCGATGGGAACACCTGGTCGGCCGGGACGTCGCCGGGCACTGCACCCCCGAGGCCTTCAAGGACGGCAAGCTCGTGGTGCGGACCGACTCCACCGCCTGGAGCACCCAGATGAAGCTGCTCGCGCCGACCGTCCTTCGGCGGCTCAACGCCGAGCTCGGCCACGGCACCGTGACGGTCATCGACGTCGTCGGTCCGCACCTGCCGAGCTGGAAGAAGGGCAGGCTCTCCTCGCGGGACGGCCGCGGCCCGAGAGACACCTACGGATGACGGAGTCGCGCGCCCGCCGGTCCGGAAGGGGTGTTAGGAGCGATCTGCGAGGTCGAGGGACGTATGGGGACTAGAAACCTCCCCTGTGAACCCGTCCTGGAGCCCTTGTGAGGCCCACAATGGGCATCGCAGCCGGCGCACACGGCTGAACCGACCGGTGGACAACCGTCGAACGAGGCCGTGGCGGGGTATGATGGCCGTTGAGGTCGTTGCCCCTTTCCGGGCTCGACCTTCGCCATGTGTGGCCACCATCCCCTCGGCCCACGCGGTTCCGCCAGAGATCGAATCCGACGCAAAGGACGCTCGTGGTCGACCAGTTCCCCACCGATGTCTCCCCGTCCACCGACAGCTCACCGGCCTCCTCGCCGGAGCGGGTCGCCGAGGCCGCACAGGCGCTGGCCCCCCGGGGTGAGTCCGCCGCGGTGGAGGACGGGAAGTACGACGCCTCCGCCATCCAGGTCCTCGAAGGCCTCGAGGCCGTCCGGAAGCGGCCAGGCATGTATATCGGCTCGACCGGGGAGCGTGGCCTGCACCACCTCGTGTGGGAGGTCGTCGACAACTCTGTCGACGAGTCGTTGGCAGGGCACTGCACGAGCATCGCGGTCACCCTGCTCGGCGACGGTGGTGTTCGCGTCGTGGACGACGGCCGCGGAATCCCCACCGACGTGCACCCGGAAGAGGGCATCCCCGCGGTCACGATGGCGCTGACCATGCTGCACGCCGGCGGCAAGTTCGGCGGCGGAGGCTACAAGGTCTCAGGTGGGCTGCACGGCGTGGGCGTATCGGTCGTCAACGCCCTCAGCAGCACCCTGCAAGTCGACGTACGCAACCGTGGGTATCACTGGCGGCAGACCTTCAGCCTCGGCGAGCCCGACGGACCGCTCGAGCAGCTCGAAGCGCTCGGGCCGGAGGACGGGACCGGCACCACGATCACCTTCTGGGCCAGCGAGGACATTTTCGAGACGACGTCCTACTCCCTGGAGACGATCACCAACCGGATCCGGGAGATGGCCTTTCTGAACAAGGGTCTCGAGATCATCGTCCGCGACGAGCGTGAGCACGCCGCCGAGATCGCGGAGGGAGTCGAGGACGCCGCGGAGCGGATGCCCGTCAGCCCGGCTGGTGACGACGTGCGGGCCGACGGCGATGCGCTGGAGCAGCGGTTCAAGTTCGACCGCGGGCTCGTCGACTACGTCGAGCACCTCAACCGGCGCAAGGAGCATGCGCATCCCAGCGTCATCGAGTTCGAGGCGGAGCTGCCCGAGAGCGGGATGAGCCTCGAGGTGGCGATGCAGTGGAACACCACCTTCACCGAGTCCGTGCACACCTTTGCCAACACCATCAACACCCACGAGGGCGGCACGCACGAGGAAGGCTTCCGCTCGGCTCTCACCTCCCTGGTCAATATCTGGGGCGAGGAGTGGAACCTGATCAAGAAGCGGGAGGACAGGGTCTCCGGCGACGACGTTCGCGAGGGCCTGACCGCGATCGTCTCGGTGAAGCTGGGCGACCCGCAGTTCGAAGGACAGACCAAGACCAAGCTCGGCAACACCGAGGCCAAGGGCTTCGTGCAGCGGGTCGTCAACGAGCGCCTCGGTGCCTGGCTCGAACAGAACCCCACCGAGGGTCGCGACATCGTGCGTAAGGCCCAGGCCGCTGCGTCCGCCCGGATCGCTGCTCGCAAGGCGCGCGACCTCGCCCGCAGCCGCAAGGGCCTGCTGGGGGGCGGCGGACTGCCCGGCAAGCTGGCCGACTGTCAGTCGACCAACCCCGAGGAGTGCGAGATCTTCGTCGTCGAGGGCGACTCGGCCGGCGGGTCCGCCAAGGGCGGCCGCGACCCACGCATCCAGGCGATCCTCCCGATCCGCGGCAAGATCCTCAACGTCGAGAAGGCCCGCATCGACAAGGTGCTCGCCAACACCGAGGTCCAGGCAATCATCTCCGCGCTCGGCACCGGCATCCACGAAGAGTTCGACATCGAGAAGGTCCGCTACCACAAGATCGTGATGATGGCCGACGCCGACGTCGACGGCCACCACATCAACACCCTGCTGCTGATGCTGCTCTTCCGCTTCATGAAGCCGCTCATCGAGCACGGCTTCGTCTACATGGCCCAGCCGCCCC
>JBPCND010000088.1:0-3749 GCA_051001655.1 Nocardioides sp.
GCGGCGGCCGAGGTCGGCCGCACGCTCGCTCGCGACCTGGTCATCCCCTGGGGCGTCGCTTTCTTCAAGGGTGGTGACGCCCTGGTGAGTGAGCGTGGCAGCGCGGACATCTACCGCGTCTCCCGTCTCGGTGGGAAGCGGCGGGTCGGCCGGGTGGACAACGTCCGTGACAACGCCGGTGAGGGCGGTCTCCTCGGCCTGGCCCTCGCACCGAACTTCTGCGACAACCGTCGGGTCTACGCCTACATCTCCACGGCCTCGGACAACCGCGTGGTGCGGATGACCAACGTCGCCGGACGCCTGCTCGACCAGCAGCTGGTGCTGGGCGGCATTCCGACCGACGACATCCACAACGGCGGCCGGCTGGCATTCGGGCCCGACGGCCTGCTCTACGTCAGCACCGGCGACGCGGTGGATCCCTCGAGGGCGCAGAGCACCTCCTCGCTAGGCGGCAAGATCCTGCGGATGACGCCCCACGGCGAGGTGCCGGCCGGCAACCCGTTCGGCAACCTGGTCTGGTCGTTCGGGCACCGCAACGTGCAGGGCCTCGCCTTCGACGCGCGCGGGGACCTCTGGGCGACCGAGCTCGGCCAGTCGACCCGTGACGAGCTCAACCGGATCATCAAGGGTCACAACTACGGCTGGCCGGACGTCGAGGGCGGGGACGGCCGCGGCGGCTTCCACGACCCGTTCGTCACGTGGAGCCCGACGTCGACCTGCTCACCGAGCGGTCTGGCCATCGCTCACGGCAAGGCCTTCGTCGGCGCTCTCGCCGGCGAGGCCCTGATGCGCGTCGACCTTGCCGGACCGAACAAGGGCAAGCAGCGCCGGCTCTTCGCCGGCGAGTTCGGTCGGATCCGCACGGTGCAGAAGGCACCCGACGGCTCGCTGTGGATCACGACCAGCAACCGCGACCGGGACGGAGCCGGGCCCGACGACGACCGGGTCATCCGGATCCGCGTCTGAGACGTCGTGAGTCCCCTGGTCCCACCCGGCCGCGTGGTCGGGCTCGATGTCGCGCGGTGTTTCGCCCTGGTCGGGATGATCGCCACGCACGCCCTGCTGGCAGACGCTCCGGACGGTGGCGTGACGACCGTGCAGGCGATCGCCGGCGGCCGTGCCTCCGCTTTGTTCGCGGTGCTCGCCGGCGTGAGCCTCGCCCTGTTGAGCGGACGCACGACGCCGCTGTCCGGGCGGTCGCTGCAGGGCGCCTGGGTGGGGCTCGCGGTGCGGGCGGCGATCGTGGGGCTGATCGGGCTGCTGCTCGGCCTGCTGGACGTGACGGTGGCCGTGATCCTCACCTACTACGGGGTGCTCTTCTGCCTCGGGCTGCCCTTCCTGCGGCTCCGGGCTCCCGCCCTGGCGGGTCTGGCGCTGGGATGGGCCGCTGCGGGTCCGGTGCTGTCCCACCTGGTCCGACCCCTGCTTCCCGAACGCGGCTACGCCAGCCCGTCCCTGGACTCCCTTGAGGCACCGGGACAGCTGCTGTCCGAGCTGTTGTTCACCGGCTACTACCCGGCGTTCGTGTGGCTGGCCTACCTGTTGGCGGGGATGGCGATCGGTCGGCTCGATCTCGGCCGGTCTCGCACCGCCGGGTGGCTGGTCGTCGTCGGGGCAGGTACGGCGGTGCTCTCCCGCGTCGTGTCCGGCCTGCTGCTCGACCGTGACGGGGTGCGCCGGGAGCTCGCGCTGACCTTCACCGGACCGGGCCAGCCCGGTGGCCTGTCCGACACCCTCGAGCACGGGACCTATGGCACCACCCCGACCGGGAGCTGGTGGTGGCTGACCGTCCACGCTCCGCACTCCGGCACGCCGTTCGACCTGTTGCACACCGGCGGATGCGCCGTCGCGGCGATCGGGGTGTGCCTGCTGGTGTCCCGGCTCGCACCGCGCACGTTCGCCGTGGTGTTCGGGGCGGGCGCGATGACGCTGACGCTTTACTCGCTGCACGTGGTGCTGAGGATCCCGCAGGCGTGGCCGGGCGACGACGTGGAGACCTTCACCCGGCACGTGCTGCTGGTGCTGACGGTCGGCGCGGCGTACCGCCTGGCTCGACGCAGCGGGCCGGTCGAAAAGATGATCGCCCTGGTCTCGGACTCGTTCCGCCGCGCCGTGACCGGTCCGGAACCTCCCCGCGAGCCGGTGCCGGTCGGCTCAGGCCAGGACCGCCGCGAGCACTGAGGTGAAGAAGCCGAGGCCGTCGGTGCCGGGACCGGTCAGGTCCTCGACGGCGTGCTCGGGGTGGGGCATCACGCCGACCACGTTGCCGCGCTCGTTGGCGATGCCGGCGATGTCGCGCATCGACCCGTTGGGGTTCGCCCCGACGTACTTCGCGACGATCCGTCCCTCGCCCTCGAGCCTGTCAAGGGTGGCCTCGTCGGCGACGTAGGAACCCTCGCCGTTCTTCAGCACGACCGTGATCTCGGCGTCCTGGTCGTAGGCCGTCGTCCAAGGCGTGCGGTTGTTCTCGATCCGCAGGCGTTGGTCGCGGCAGACGAACTTCTGGTGGTCGTTGCGGATCAACGCTCCCGGCAGCAGGTGTGACTCGCACAGCACCTGGAAGCCGTTGCAGATGCCGAGCACGGGCATCCCCCTGCCGGCGGCGGCCACCACCTCGGTCATCACCGGTGAGAAGCGGGAGATCGCCCCGCAGCGCAGGTAGTCGCCGTAGGAGAAGCCTCCCGGCAGCACCACCGCGTCGACCTCGCGGAGGTCGTGGTCGCCGTGCCAGAGCCGGACCGCCTCGGCGCCGGCGAAACCGATCGCGCGGGAGGCGTCGACGTCGTCGAGCGAACCGGGAAAGGTGACGACGCCGATCCTCACGCCTCGACCTCCGTGACATGGACCTCGAAGTCCTCGATCACGGGGTTCGACAACAGCTTCTCGGCGATCTGGTGGATCTCGGCGAGCCGGGCGGAGGTGAGCGCGCCGTCCAGCTCGAGCTCGAACCGCTTGCCCTGCCGGACACCAGTGATCCCGTCGAAACCCAGGCGTGGGAGCGCGCCGTGCACGGCCTTGCCCTGTGGGTCGAGGATCTCGGGCTTCAGCATGACGTCGATGACGACACGGGCCACGGGGGCCTCCTGCAGGGTCGGCTGGCGAGGTGGATCGGACGGCCGGGGGGCGAGGTGGCCGAGGGGGTCGAGTCTAGGGCCCAGGTCGGCACCGTCCCCGCGGATGCCTCGATCGGGGAGCATCGCACGCACCCGGTGGCCGAGATCCTCCCCAGTCGCGCCACATCGTGCGCGGCCGGGGTCAGGCGAGCTCGCGCTTGAGGATCTTGCCGGTGGCGGTCATCGGCAGGGAGCCGACGACCTCGATGACGCGCGGATACTTGTACGCCGCCATCTGCTCCTTGCACCACTCGACCAGCTCCTCACCAGTCACGCCGGCTCCGTCGTCGAGGATGACGAAACCCTTGATCTCCTCCCCGTGGCGCTCGTCCGGCACACCGACGACGGCGGCCAGCGACACGGCCTCGTGGGTCATCAGCACCTCCTCGACCTCGCGCGGGTACACGTTGAAGCCGCCCCGGATGATCATGTCCTTGGCGCGGTCCACGATGTAGTAGAAGCCATCCTCGTCACGACGCCCGAGGTCCCCGGAACGGAACCAGCCGTCCCGGATGGCTTCCGCCGTCTCGTCGGGCCGGTTGTAGTAGCCCTTCATGATGTTGTGGCCCTTGATCGCGATCTCACCGACGGCGTCGGGACCGTCCTCGGCCTCGTCCCAGCTCCCAGGCTGCAGCA
>JBPCND010000089.1:0-7429 GCA_051001655.1 Nocardioides sp.
CTACACGAGCCTCGACGAGGTGGACCGCCTCCTGGTAGCGGTGGAGGGCGTCGTCTCCTTGTGACGCTCGAGGCGAACCGCCCGCGATCTTCCGTGCCGAGCGAGGAAACGGGTGGGTGGTTCGCGAGGCTCGCGGACGGTCGGAGAGACCGCGGGCTGCGAAGCTCCCGGGCGGTGCTCGCGATCGTCCTGGCCCTCGGAACGTCACTCACCTACGGCGTGGCGAACTTCCTCGCGCCCGTCCTCATGCGCCGCCACGCGGTCGCGGCGGTGCTTCTCACCGGGCAGCTCGCCGCGCTCGCCGGCTCCCTGCTGCTGCTGGCCTTCTCGGGGGAGTCCACGCCGGAGGTGGGCGCCGTCGGCCTCGCGGTCCTCGCGGGCGTCGGCAACGCCGCCGGCCTCGGCTTCTTCTACGAGGCGGTCCGCTACGGGCCGCTCAGCGTCGCCACCCCGGTCGGCGCGACCGCGGCGGCGCTCCCGGTGGTCGCCGGCGTCGCGGGCGGCGACACGCTGCGGGCGCTTCAGGTGATCGGCATCGTCCTCGCGATCGGCGGTGCGGTCCTTGCGGCGCGGCGGGAGAGCACCGAGGCCGACCACGACGACTGGGACCTCCGCCGCTGCGTGCTCTTCGCCGCGTTCTCGGCGTTCGGGCTCGGACTGCTGCTCACCGCACTCCCGGGGGCCGCGGCCGACGGGGAGCTCTTCTGGGCGCTCACGATCCAGCGCTCCACGATCGTCGTCTGCTTCCTCGGACTCATCCTCCTGCGTGGGCAGAGCTTCGCCCACCCGTCGGAGCTCCGGCCCCCGACGCTTCCCTCCCGCCTGGCGCTCCTCACGCCTGGGCTCCTGCTGCTCAGCGGGACCCTTATGTACATCCTCGCCTCGGAGCGCGGCCAGCTGAGCGTCGTGGCGGTCTGCGGCTCGCTGTTCCCGCTCGTCACCGTCGGCCTGGCGATCGTCGTGCTGCGGGAGCACGTGGCTCGCGTGCAGGCGATCGGGGTGGCCGCGGCGGTGCTCGGCGTCGTCCTGATCGCGCTCTGAATTGTCCGCGCGAGCTGGGCGAGCGGGCCTCAGCGGGCCGCCGAGCAGCGGTCGACGAGCCGCCGCCGGGGCATGCCGAGGTGCGAACGCTCTGCCAACCCGGCGCATCCGCCCCCGGGTAGCGTGGGCCGATGCGCATCCTCGTCCTCGGTGCCGGCGGCGTGGGCGCCGCTGCCGCCGCCATCGCCCGCCACCGACCGTTCTTCGAGCAGCTGGTCCTCGCCGATCTCGACGGGAACCGGGCGCGGGCGGCGGCCGAGCGCGCCGGGGACGCACGCGTGAGCTCCGCGGCCTGCGACGCCTCCGACCCGGACGCGATCTGCGCCCTGATCGAGGCCGAGCGCATCGACGCGGTGCTGAACGCCTGTGACCCACGGCTGAACCCGGCGATCTTCGCGGCCGCCGGGTGCGCGGACGTGACCTACCTGGACATGGCGATGACCCTCTCCACCCCGCATCCGGAGCGGCCGCACGAACTGCCGGGCGTGAAGCTCGGCGACGCCCAGTTCGCCGAGGCCGACGCCTGGGAGCAGGCGGGTCGGCTGGCGCTCGTGGGCATCGGCGTCGAGCCCGGGCTCTCCGACGTCTTCGCGAGGTACGCCGCGGACCACCTCTTCAGCGAGATCGACGAGCTCGGGGTGCGCGACGGGGCGAACCTGGTCGTCGAGGGCCTCGACGGCAGTCCCGTCTTCGCTCCTTCCTTCTCCATCTGGACGACGATCGAGGAGTGCCTGAACCCGCCCGTGGTGTGGGAGAAGGAACGTGGCTGGTTCACCACCGCACCGTTCAGCGAGCCGGAGGTCTTCGTCTTCCCTGACGGGATCGGTCCGGTCGAGTGCGTCAACGTGGAGCACGAGGAGGTGCTCCTGATGCCGCGGTGGCTGGCGGCGCAGCGGGTCACGTTCAAGTACGGCCTCGGTGATGAGTTCATCGACGTGCTGAAGACCCTGCACAAGCTCGGACTGGACCGGACCGACAAGGTCAGGGCCGGCGGGGTGGAGGTCTCACCGCGCGACGTGGTGGCAGCCTGCCTGCCGGATCCCGCGACCCTGGGCGAGCGGATGCGGGGCAAGACGTGCGCCGGAGTATGGGTGACCGGCACCGACAAGGACGGTCGGCCGCGGTCGACGTACCTCTATCACGTGGTGGACAACGAGTGGTCCATGCGGGAGTACGGCCACCAGTGCGTCGTGTGGCAGACCGCGGTGAACCCGGTGGTTGCGCTCGAGCTGCTGGCCAACGGCACCTGGTCGGGCTCGGGTGTGCTGGGCCCCGAGGCGTTCGACGCCCGGCCGTCCCTTGATCTGCTCACCGAGTACGGCTCGCCGTGGGGGATGCGTGAGATGCTCCCGGACGGCTGACCGTCCGCAGCCGGTCGGGATCGGCCCGCCCGCCGGGATCGAGGCTGTGCTCGAAAGTGGCGCGTGATCGAGCGATGCGCCCGCCGGGATCGAGGCTGTGCTCGAAAGTGGCGCGGGAGGCCGCCCGGAGCACGGGTCAGCTGAAGGGGTCGACCCACCAGCCCAGGCTGATCGCCCTCTTCTGGGGGCGGCGCTCGTCCCAGCACGACCAGTGCGGAGTGCTGCCGGGGGCAGACATCCAGTCGAGCTGGTAGCTGCGGAAGTTGCCGCCGGCGTACTCGTTGCAGGCTTCGTTCGCTGCGCTGCGGAAGGCCGGTGTGACCGGTGGTCCGTAGAAGTACACGCCGAAGCCGAAGCAGACCACGAGCACGATGAACAACGACTTGACGCTGCGGATCGACAATCCGGTCTGGCCCGTTGCTGAGACTCCCATCAGACACCTCCACATGAACTCTAGGGATCAGGGGTGTCCTGCGACGGGAAACCGGCGAGTCGCGCGGGCGATGGCCCCGCTGACTGTGGGCAGCGTCGGGCAGGATGGGCGCCGTGAGTCTCCCAGCGGTCGCGCGCCGCGACGTCGTCATCCTCGGGTCCACGGGGTCGATCGGCACCCAGGCGCTTGACCTGGTCCGGTCCAACCCCGACCGGTTCCGGGTCGTCGGACTGACCGCCGGCGGCCGCAACCCCGAGCTGTTCGCACAGCAACGCACGGAGTTCGCCCCGGCCTTCGCCGAGCTCGGTGAGGAGGCCTCCTGCGCAGCCGCCGCTCTCGACTGCGACGTCGTGCTCAACGCGATCACCGGCGCTGTCGGGCTCCGGCCGACGCTGGCCGCGCTCGACGCCGGCAACCTCCTCGCTCTGGCCAACAAGGAGTCCTTGATCATCGGCGGGCCGGTCGTCCTCTCGCGGGCCCGGCCCGGCCAGATCGTCCCGGTGGACTCCGAGCACAGTGCCCTGGCCCAGTGCCTGCGCAGTGGCCGGGCGGAGGAGGTACGACGGCTCGTCCTCACCGCCAGCGGCGGTCCGTTCCGCGGCCGCAGCCGGGAGGACCTGCACCAGGTCACCCCTGAGCAGGCACTGGCCCACCCCACGTGGGACATGGGTCCGTTCGTGAGCGTGAACTCGGCAACGCTGGTCGACAAGGGGCTCGAGGTCATCGAGGCGCACCTGCTGTTCGGGATCCCCCTCGACCGGATCGACGTCGTCGTACATCCGACCTCGGTGGTGCACTCCATGGTGGAGTTCCACGACGGCTCCACCGTGGCGCAGGCCTCGCCGCCATCCATGCTGATCCCCATCGCTCTGGGACTCGGCTGGCCCGACCGGGTCCCCGAGGCGGCACCTGGGATGGACTGGTCGCGACCCGAGACCTGGGAGTTCTTCCCGCTCGACCACGCCGCGTTCCCGGCGGTGCGACTGGCCCGCGAGGCGGGTGCTCTCGGAGCGAGCGCTCCAGCGGTCTACAACGCGGCCAACGAGGTCTGCGTGCGCGCGTTCCTCGACGGTGAGATGAGGTTCACCGACATCGTTCCGACAGTCGAGCGTGTTCTGGGCGCGCACCGCGTACCCTCGGAGCAGACGGATCTCACCGTCGACGACGTACTCGCCGCTGATGCCTGGGCCCGATCCCAGGTGTCTGCCCTCCGATGAAGGAAACCGCTCGATGCTGACCGCGCTGGCCTACACGATCGGTGTGCTGCTGTTCGTCCTGGGCCTCGCGGTCTCGATCGGCCTGCACGAGATCGGGCACCTGGTGCCGGCCAAAAAGTTCGGCGTGAAGGTGACGCAGTACTTCGTCGGCTTCGGCAAGACGGTCTGGTCGACCCGGCGCGGCGAGACCGAGTACGGCGTCAAGTCGATCCCGCTCGGCGGCTACGTGAAGCTCGTCGGCATGCTCCCCCCGGCACCTGGCGAGGAGCAGACCGGTCGGATCCGCCAGTCCAACACCGAGATGTTCACCCAGATCATCTCCGACGCCCGGTCCGCCGAGTACGAGCTCGTCGACGAGGGCGACCAGGACCGGCTGTTCTACAAGCTGCCATGGTGGAAGAAGGTCATCGTGATGGCCGGCGGCCCCACCGTGAACCTGGTCCTCGCCTTCCTCCTCTTCGGCGCGGTGTTCATGATCCACGGGGCCGCGAAGACGACGACCACGATCGACGAGGTCTCGGACTGCGTGATCGCTGCCACCCCGGAGACGATCGGGAAGGACCAGCGCAAGTGCACCCCCGACGACCCCGTCGCTCCCGCGAAACAGGGGGGCCTGAAGCCGGGGGACCAGGTGGTCTCCTTCAACGGGGTCGAGGTCACGAGCTGGGAGCAGTTCAGCGGGCTGATCCGGGCGAACAACGACGGTGATGCCACGATCGTCCTCGAGCGCGACGGCGAGCAGGTCACCACCACGACGAACACCACAGTCTCTGCGCGACCCGAGTCGGTGGACAACCCCGAACGCATCGTCGAGGTCGGCTTCCTGGGCGTCGTGCCCGAGATCGTCATGGAGCGCCAGGGTCCGGTGTTCGTGGTGACCACGATGGGCGACTACACCTGGGAGACGGTCAAGGCGCTCGGAGCGTTGCCGGTCAAGCTGGTCGGCGTCGCCAAGGCCGCTCTCGGTCTGGAGGAACGTGCCGACGACAGTCCGATGAGCGTGGTCGGCGCGAGCCGCTTCGCCGGCGAGGTCGCGTCGGAGCGCACGATCCCGGTCGCCGACCGGTTCTTCGGGCTGCTCGCGCTGCTGGGCGGCATCAACCTGTTCGTCGGCATGTTCAACTTCCTTCCGCTGCTGCCCCTCGACGGCGGCCACATCGCCGGCGCGCTCTACGAAGCAGTACGCCGGGGCCTCGCGCGGGTGTTCCGCCGACCCGATCCGGGCTACTTCGACACCGCCAAGCTGTTGCCGGTCGCCTACGTGATGGCCAGCGTCATCCTGGTGATGAGCGTCGTCCTGGTCTATGCCGACATCGTCGCGCCGGTCCAGCTCGGCTGACGCACCGAGCCCGGAGAAGACCAGAGCACGCCGAGACGACCTGAGCCGGTCGAGACCGCAGCGCCATCACGGAAGGAAGACCATGACGTCGATCGACCTGGGGATGCCGGCAGCACCACCGCCGGTCCTGACATCGCGCCGCAAGACCCGCCAGATCAAGGTGGGCACGGTGCTCGTCGGTGGCGACGCCCCGGTCTCGGTGCAGTCGATGACGACGACGCTGACCTCAGACGTGAACACCACCCTTCAGCAGATCGCGGAGCTGACCGCGTCGGGGTGCGACATCGTCCGGGTGGCCTGCCCGTCGCAGGACGACGCCGACGCCCTCGGCGAGATCGCCTCCCACTCGCAGCTCCCGGTCATCGCCGACATCCACTTCCAACCCAAGTACGTCTTCGCCGCGATCGATGCGGGCTGCGCCGCCGTGCGCGTGAACCCCGGCAACATCCGCAAGTTCGACGACCAGGTGCGGGAGATCGCCCGGGCCGCGAGGGACCGCGGCACCTCGATCCGGATCGGCGTCAACGCCGGTTCGCTGGACAAACGCCTGCTCGAGAAACACGGCAAGGCCACGCCGGAGGCACTCGTCGAGTCCGCGGTGTGGGAGGCGTCGCTGTTCGAAGAGCACGACTTCCACGACTTCAAGATCTCCGTCAAGCACAACGACCCCGTGGTGATGGTCCAGGCCTACGAGATGCTCTCCGAGCGCGGGGACTGGCCGCTGCACCTAGGCGTGACGGAGGCGGGGCCTGCGTTCCAAGGGACGATCAAGTCGTCGGTTGCGTTCGGAGCCCTGCTGAGCAAGGGGATCGGCGACACCATCCGAGTCTCACTCTCCGCGCCTCCGGTGGAGGAGGTGAAGGTCGGCATCCAGATTCTCCAGTCGCTGAACCTGCGGCCGCGCAAGCTGGAGATCGTGTCCTGCCCGTCGTGCGGCCGGGCCCAGGTGGACGTCTACAAGCTGGCCGACGAGGTGACAGCCGGCCTCGAGGGCCTCGAGGTCCCGCTGCGCGTGGCCGTCATGGGCTGCGTGGTGAACGGTCCCGGCGAGGCACGGGAGGCCGACCTCGGCGTCGCGTCCGGCAACGGTAAGGGCCAGATCTTCGTCAAAGGAGAGGTCGTCAAGACCGTCCCGGAGTCACAGATCGTCGAGATGCTGATCGAAGAGGCCATGCGGATCGCCGAACAGATGGAAGCGATGGGCGAGTCAGGAAGCACAGCCGACGGTCTGACCGGCGGCGCCACCGTGCCGGTCAGCTGAGCCGGCTCACCTCTGGTCGGGGTCCGACAGCTTCCGGTTCAAGGAGAACAGTCGCCCGAGCACGGGCATCAGCACGATGTTGAGCCCGTGCAGGACCCCGATGATCAGCAGGATGCCGCCGATGCGGGCAGTCTCCACCTTCAGCTGGTTGGCGGTGACGTCGTCTCCCCAGTCCGATCCTGGCGCGAAGTTCACCGTGAACATGATGTACGCCGCGAAGATCAGGTAGTAGACGATGTCGGTCAACACGATGTAGCTCTTGCCGGTCAACGGGTTGTCGAGGAACACGTCGGCGGCGTACGCCCTGCCGAACCGCTTGATGAACGGTCCCAGCCAGAGGGCGATGGCCACCAGCACTGCGGTCGTGAAGAGCTCCAGAGTCCACCAGGGCATGACAGGTCGTCCGTTCTGTTGCAGGGTCAGGGTGAGTACGGCGGCGAGCAGCACCACCACGGTCGAGGCGCCGACGAGAAGGCCGCGGGCTCGGACCCGTCGCCTTGACCGGTCGTCGTCGATGCTGTCGACGACGCGGGCGAACAGGTCCGGGGACGGGCGACCGCTGGTGTCCTCGGTGAGCGCTTGTCGGAGCCGGTCCTCGATCTGGCTCATCGCAGGCCTCCTAAGTCGGCCGACAGATTCTTGAGACCTCGGGTGAGGTGGGTCTTCACCGAGTTACGCGAGAGGCCGAGGGTGGCGGCTATCTCGTCGACGTGCAGGTCGAGGTAGTAGCGCAGCACGACACAGTCGCGTTGACGACGAGGCAGGTGACGAAGGGCG
>JBPCND010000090.1:0-2873 GCA_051001655.1 Nocardioides sp.
GCTCAGCAGGCTGCTGGAGCTGCTCCTCGCCGACGAGGCTCCCCGGGTCGACCACGGACCCAGCGGGCAACGTGAGCTGCTCGGCAGGGTCCGTGCCGGTCTCGGCACCGGCGACGTGAACCTTGCCGAGCGCCTCGACCGCCCCGCTGGCCCGCCCAACCCCGACTCGTCGTTGGTGGTCAGCGGCGGTGGGCGGTGATCAGGCTCATCGCCTCGGCCCGAGTGACGGCGTCGCGCAACGATCCCCGGACCGCGGACGTGATGGTCTTGGAGCCGGGCTTCTTGACCCCGCGCATGGTCATGCACAGGTGCTCCGCCTCGATGACCACCAGGACCCCCCTGGGCTCGAGGATCCGCATGAGCGAGTCGGCCACCTGCGTGGTGAGCCGCTCCTGCACCTGCGGCCGTTTCGCGAAGACGTCGATGAGCCGGGCGAGCTTGGAGAGACCGGTGATCCGACCTTGCTCGTTGGGGATGTAGGCGATGTGCGCGACGCCCGTGAACGGCACCAGGTGGTGCTCGCACATCGACCACAGCTCGATGTCACGGACCAGGATCAGCTCGTCATGACCGAGGTCGAACGTCGTGGTGAGGACCTCGTCGGCACTCTGGCGCATCCCGGAGAACAGCTCCTGGTAGGCGCGGCCGACCCGCGCCGGCGTGTCTCGGAGACCTTCCCGGTCAGGGTCCTCGCCTACGGCGACGAGCAGCTCGCGGACGGCCGCCTCGGCACGCTCCTGGTCGAAAGCGGGGATACCCGACCGTGACTCCAGGCTGATCGGGTCGATCGACATCAGGAGGAGACACCGGGGTCGCCGTGCACGTCGCCCCCGCTGCCGGGCGGGGTGAGGATCACGCCCCCCTCCGAGCCATGCGGCGACGTACCGTTGGCGGCTGCCCGCTCCTTGACCGCTTGGGGCACGTCGACAGGCGGGATCGCGGAGGGGTTGCGGTCTGGGGAGCCGGTCCAGGCCGGACGGATCGGCCGGCGACGGAGCGGCACGAAGACCGTGGCGATCTCGGCCTTGTCGAGCGTCTCGCGCTCGAGCAGCTCGATGACCAGCGCGTCGAGGACGTCGCGGTTCTCCTCAAGGATGTCGTAGGCCTCCTGGTGGGCGCCGCTGAGCAGCTTCTTGGTCTCCTCGTCGACGATCGCCGCGATGTCCTCGGAGTAGTTGCGGGCGTGCCCCATGTCGCGACCGAGGAACGGCTCGCCCTGGGTCTCCCCGAGCTTGATCGCGCCGAGCCGCTCGGTCATGCCGTACTGCGTGACCATCGCGCGGGCCAGCGACGTCGCCTTGTCGATGTCGTTGCCGGCGCCGGTGGTCGGGTCGTGGAAGACCATCTCCTCGGCCGCGCGTCCGCCCAACATGTAGGCGAGCTTGTCGAGCAGCTCCGCACGGGTCTGGGAGTACTTGTCCTCGTCGGGCAGCACCATCGTGTAGCCCAGCGCCCTGCCGCGGGGGAGGATCGTCACCTTGTGCACCGGGTCCGTGCCGGGGAGCGCCGCGGCCACCAGGGCGTGACCGCCCTCGTGGTAGGCCGTGATGAGCTTCTCCTTCTCGCTCATCAGCCGACTGCTTCGCTGCGGGCCGGCGATGACCCGGTCGATCGCCTCGTCCAAAGCCTCGTTGTTCACCATCTTGCGGTTCTCGCGCGCGGTGAGCAGCGCGGCCTCGTTGAGCACGTTGGCCAGGTCCGCACCGGTGAATCCCGGCGTGCGACGTGCCACCGAGAGGAGGTCGACGTCCTCGGCCATCGGCTTGCCACGCGAGTGCACCTGGAGGATCTTGTGCCGGCCGGCCAGATCGGGGGCGTCCACACCGATCTGGCGGTCGAACCGGCCCGGCCGCAGCAGGGCCGGGTCGAGGATGTCGGGCCGGTTGGTGGCCGCGATCAGGATGACGCCGCCGCGTACGTCGAAGCCGTCCATCTCGACGAGCAGCTGGTTGAGGGTTTGCTCCCGCTCGTCGTGACCGCCACCCATGCCCGCACCCCGGTGGCGTCCGACGGCATCGATCTCGTCGATGAAGACGATCGCCGGGGCGTTCTCCTTCGCCTGTTCGAACAGGTCGCGCACCCGGGAGGCGCCGACGCCGACGAACATCTCGACGAAGTCCGACCCGGAGATGGAGTAGAAGGGCACACCCGCCTCGCCCGCCACGGCTCGAGCAAGCAGCGTCTTTCCGGTGCCAGGTGGCCCGTAGAGCAGCACCCCCTTGGGGATCTTGGCTCCGACGGCCTGGAACTTCGCGGGCTCCTGGAGGAACTCCTTGATCTCGCCGAGCTCCTCGATGGCCTCCTGGCACCCGGCCACGTCGTCGAAGGTCGTCTTCGGCATGTCCTTGCTGACCAGCTTCGCCTTGGACTTCCCGAACTGCATCACCCGACCGCCACCGCCCTGCACCTGGTTCATCAGGAACAGGAACAACAAGATGATGATGACGAAGGGCAGGAACGTGGCCAGGATCGTGCCGAGCAGGCTGGGCTGCGGGTTCTCGGAGTTGGACTTCTCGATCTCGCCGGCCTCCACCTGTGCCTGGGCGGCTGCAACCATCGGCTGCTGTTGACCGGCCACCCACACGGCGAGGATCTTGGAGCCGTCGTCGAGCTCGGCCTGGATCTCCTGGTCGCCGTCGATGAAGGTGACCTCCTTGACCGACCCGTCCTTGATGTTGCTGATCATCTCGGAGGTGTCGACCTCGTCGTACCCCCCGTTAGGAGCCAGGAACTGGAGGGCGACGAGCACGCCGACTACGGCCACCACGATCCACACCCAGGTGCCGCGGAAAATACGCTTAACGTCCATGTCCGGGGACTCGGCCCCGCCCTTCTACCAGGTCACTGCTCTTGAGGTAACTACGGTACACGCG
>JBPCND010000091.1:0-8747 GCA_051001655.1 Nocardioides sp.
GGGGACGGGCGACGAAGGTGCCCTTCCCGTGGATGCGGTGCAACAGCCCGTCGGCGATCAGGCGCTCGATGGACTTGCGGACCGTTGCCCGGGACACGTCGTACGTCGTCATCAGCTCACGCTCGGAGGGAATCGCCGCGTCCGGCCCGAGGTCGCGTGACGCAAGCTCGGCCAACGCGTCGCTGAGCTGCGCGTGCTTGGGCCGGGGTCCGTCGATGATGACTCGGGCCCGTCCTCTTCTGGTCGACCGGCTGTTCAACGCGAAGGAACCTCTCGACGGGGTGAGAACCTAGCTGGTACGGTCTGGTACGTACCTGTGAGGATGGCGCCGGGTCGAGAGGTTGTCAAGGTCTGAGAAGGAGTCGGATGTCCACTCAGATGGCCCGAGAGATCGCCGAGCAGCCGGCCGCCGTACGACGGTCCCTGGCCGCTCTCGTTGAGCAGCGACAGGCGATCCGCGAGCTCGCGCAGGGGCGACGGAACGTCCTGTTCGCCGCCCGTGGCTCCAGCGACAACGCCGCCATCTATGGTCGCTACCTGCTCGAGGTGCACGCGGCGGTCGCAAGCGGTCTGGTGTCGCCGAGTGTCGCCACCCATTACCACTCGCGACTCGATCTCAGCGATGCCGTGGTGGTGTGCGTGTCCCAGTCGGGTGCGACCGAGGAGATCGTCGCCACCGAAGAGTGGGCGCGGAGCTGCGGGGCAGCAACGGTTGCCGTGGCCAACGTCGCCGAGGCTCCCCTCGTCGCTGCCGCAGACCTCGCCCTGGTCACCCGAGCCGGCCCCGAGCTCGCCGTGCCAGCGACCAAGACCTATCTCACCCAGCTCGTCGCGATGGCCGTGTTCGGCACAACGCTCTCGCCGGATCCGACCGCGCTCGACCGGCAGCTCGACCGGGTCGCCGACGAGATCGAGCGGCTGCTCGACACCCGCTCCGGGGTCGATGCCGCCGTGGCGACCCTCCGCGACGCCGAGCACGTCCTGGTCTCCGGCCGCGGACTGCTCATGGGGACGGCGCTCGAGACCGCCCTCAAGCTGGAGGAGACCTGCCTGCGTCCGGTCCGGGGCTACTCCTACGCGGACCTGCGCCACGGACCCATCTCCGTGGTGACCTCAGGCGTGGCGGCCGTGCTGGTCGCCGCTCCCGACGGGCCGCTCCTCACCGCCATGGTGGAGCTCGCGGGCGACCTCGCTGCGCGCGGTGCCACGACCATCGGCATCGGCGGCGACACCGCCTTCGCGGCCGCGTGTGCGGTGCACGTGCCTGGGCCCGACCTGCCCGAGAAGCTTGCACCCCTGGGCACCATGGTTCCGGCACAGTTGATCGTGGAGGAGCTCGCCCGCGAGCTCGGCCTCGACCCGGACAACCCTCGCGGACTGGCCAAGGTGACCAGCACCGACCCCTGGAAGGAAGCAGACAGATGACCAGCAAGGCAGAGCAGATCCTGGCCGGCCTCGGCGGAGCGGCGAACATCGTGGAGATCGAAGCCTGCATCACCCGGCTCCGGACCGAGGTCGAGGACGCTTCCCTCGTGGACCAGGCCGCGTTGAAGGCCGCGGGCGCTCACGGTGTGGTTGCCTCGGGCACGGTGGTCCAGGTCGTCGTCGGTCCCGAGGCGGACAACCTGGCCGAGGACATCGAGGACCTGATGTGAGCAGCACCGAGGTCCTCGCGCCCTGTCCCGGCCGAGTGGTGGCTCTCGCGGACACCCCGGATCCGGTCTTTGCGTCCGAGATGGTCGGCCCCGGTGTGGCGATCGACCCCGACCCCGGTGAGGTGACGGTCGTGTCCCCCATCGCGGGCAGGGTCCTCAAGGTGCACCCGCACGCCTTCGTCGTCCTCGGCGCGGACGGTGTCGGCATCCTGGTCCACCTCGGCATCAACACCGTCCGCCTTGAGGGCAAGGGCTTCGAGGTCCTGGTGGTCGAGGGCGCCACCGTCCAGGCCGGCGACCCGATGGTGCGGTGGGACCCGTCCACGATCAGCGGCGACGACATCTCGACGCTGGTGCCCGTGGTGGCGATGGATCGGCCCAAGGGCTCGGTGCCGCCGCCCGCCGCTGGCGCGGTGGCAGCGATCGGCGACGTGCTCTTCACCATCACTTCGTGAGGCGCTCCCGTCCCGGCACCCTGCTGCTCGACCTGGACGGTACGTTGGTCGACTCCGAGCCGATTCAACGCGCCGCGTACCAGGCGTTCTTCGCCGACCGTGGTTGGGACGTCGCCGACCTCTCGCTCTTCACCGGCCGGCGGGCACAGGACGTGTTTCAGAACAATTCGGGCCCGTGGTCCGGCGCCGACCCGCGCGAGCTGGCCGCTGCCATCGTGGCGCTCATCCCGGCCGACGCCGCACCGGACCCGATCGCCGGCGCGAGCGCGACGATCGAGTCGGCAGCCGCCTGCGGCGTGCCCATTGCGATCGTCACCTCGGCCGGGCCGGAGTGGGCGAAGCGCTGCCTCACCGATGTCCTGCAGGTCCATCACCACGTCGAGCTGATCGTCACCGCGCTCGACGTGGTCGACGGCAAGCCGGACCCGGCCGGATTCGTGCTCGCCTGCTCACGTCTCGGCGCGGACGCATCGGACTGCGTCGTCGTGGAGGACTCCCCTGCCGGGATCGCAGCCGCCATCGCGGCTGGAGTCCGAGAGGTCTACGGCCTCAGCACCACCCATACCGCCGGCGAGCTCGCCACCGCCGGCGCCGTCGCGGTGTTCCCGGACTTCGTGGGCATCGCGGCTCAGATCGGCCTGAACCCCTGACCGGGCCCCGCTGAGCGGAACCCACAGTTACCTTCGGAGGGTCACCCCGATGACTCCAGGCGCTGTGCTGGGTCTGACCTGTGGAATGCCCTCCGAGCGAAGGAGCAGCCCATGCGCCCACCGCCTCGGCGACTCGGAGCCGGTCCGGGAGTGCGGAGTCCTGCAGCTGGCTGCCGATCCGCGGCCGCAGCCGGTCGGCGTCCTTGACCGGGTCGAGCCCCAGGACGGCACCGAGGCAGGCGATCGGCGAGGAGCAAGGATCCATGGTGGTTGCATGTCCTCCACTGTGGCCGGGGAGAGACCCCGCCGCATCGGCTCGTGGGCTGAACCTGGCCTATGACCCGGGGCAGAGAGCGCTGTCTTCCGCTCGATGAGTTCCTGCGGCCAAGACGGTCTGCCTGCGCGTGGACGTACTCACGGATCGCATCGTGTTCGGCGAGTCACCGCGCTGGCGGGACGGACGGCTCTGGTTCTCCGACTGGGGCGCAGGCCGCGTCTGCTCGGTTGCGCATGACGGCACCCCGACGGTCGAGGCGGAGGTCGCGTCGTTCCCGATGTGCATCGACTTCCTGCCCGACGGGCGGCTGCTGGTCGTGTCCTCGGCCGATCGCAAGGTGCTGCGGCGAGAGCCCGACAGCTCTCTCGTGACGCACGCCGACCTTTCCCTGGTGTCCACGAAGCCCTGGAACGACATCGTGGTGGACGGACGCGGCAACGCCTACGTCAACAGCATCGGGTTCGACTTCCCTGAGGAGGAGTTTGCGCCGGGGATCGTCGTCCTCGTCACACCTGACGGCACGGTCACACGGGTCGCGGACCGGCTCGCGTTCCCGAACGGGATGGCCATCACGGCAGACAGTTCCAAGCTGATCGTGGCCGAGTCGTATGCCGAGCAGCTGACGGCGTACGACATCGCCGACGACGGGACCCTCACCGGCCGCCGGGTCTGGGCCAGAACCCCGGGCGATCATCCGGACGGCATCTGCCTCGATGCGACCGGGGCCGTCTGGTACGCCGATGTCGGCAACCGGCACTGTGTGCGGGTCCTCGAGGGCGGCGAGGTGCTGGCAACGGTTGACCTCGACCGCGGTGCGTTTGCGTGCGCGCTCAGCAGGGGCGCCGATCCGAAGCTGTACGTCGTAGGCCAGGACTGGGACGGACCCGAAGCTGTCGGCGGAGCGACCGGCCAGGTCGTGACGTTTCCGGCACCCGCACCAGGCGCTGGCTATCCGTGACACCTTCAGCCCGGCTTCCTGAGCGAGGTCAGGCAAACGGTCAGCAGACGGCGCAGCTCAGCCTGCTCGGCAACGCCGAGGTCGGCCCGCATCTGGTCCTCGACCGCTCTGACCGCGCCGCTGGCGGCTCTCAACCGTCGGCGCCCGAGGGGGGTGAGCTGAGCGGGAAGTGCACGTCCTGTGGGTGCCGTGTCGGGACGGTGGACGAGCCCGGCCCGGTGCAGGGAGCGCAGCAGCACGTTCATCGACTGGCGGGACACGAACGCACCACGGGCCAGCTCGGAGTTGGACAGCCCGGGCCGTTGGGAGAGCAGCTCCAGGCAGGCATACTGCGGCACGCTCATCCCGAGCGGGCGCAGGACGCGGTCCATCGCGGCGCGAAGCACCGTGTCGGTCTGTTTCAGCAGATAGCCCAGCGCGGTGTCCAGGTCCACAGACTTGTCGCCTTGACTCATGTCAACAGTCTGACATACATTGGAGATGTCAATGTCCTGACATTGGGAGGAGGCGCATCACATGCCGCAGACGCGCAGCTACACGACGGTGACTAAGCCACCGGACTGGGTGAACACCGTCAGCCTCGACCACGTCCTGGCCGGAGTCGCCGGTGGCTTCACCCAAGCTGGCCACGGCGCGGACACCCGCCTGCGGATGCTGCACGCGGGCGACCGGATCGTCTTCTACTCACCGCGCACAGCCATCCGCACCGGTCGGCCGCTCCAGTGCTTCACTGCACTCGGAAGCATCATCGACGACGAGCCCTACCAGGTGAGCATGTCGGCGGACTTCCACCCCTGGCGGCTGGCCGTGCGCTTCGTCCCCTGCGTCCAGGCGCCGGTCAAGCCCCTGATCCCTCGGCTGTCCTTCATCGCCGATCCCCGTCACTGGGGTCTGCCCTTTCGTCGGGGCCTGTTCGCCATCCCGCAGACCGACTACGACACCATCGCCGAGACCATGAGACCGGAGGCCGGTCCGGACTGCCGTGACGTGTGATGACCGTTCTCAGTCCGAGATGCCCGAGTCTCACCGGACCGTGCAGTCGGGGACTGCCCTGCCCATTGCGGGGTACCCACGGTCTTGACCGGTCAAGAGACTGCGCCAAGATTTGGAGCAAACGATGCCAGTAGGAAAGCTGATCGCACGCGGCCTCATAGGTGGCCTCTTCGTGGGGCACGGGACTCAGAAGCTCAAGGGATGGTTCGGTGGACCCGGACTCGAAGGCACCGACGGCATGATGGATTCCCTCGACATGCACCCGGTCCGTCGTAACTCGCTCGCCGCGGGCGTCACCGAAACTGCTGGCGGCACGATGCTGGTTCTCGGTCTCGCGACTCCGCTGGCCAGCGCCGCTCTGATCGGCACGATGATCACGGCGATTCGCAAAGTTCACCTCCCGAACGGGCCGTGGGCAGCAAACGGCGGCTGGGAGTTCAACGCTGTCCTGATAGCTGCCTTGATCCACTTCGCTGAGGATGGTCCCGGTGACGTATCCGTCGACCGGCTGTTGGGCTCGGATCGCACGGGTGCCCTGTGGGGACTGGGCGCCTTCGCGGTGGGTGCCGCTGCCTCTACCGCAGCCATCGAGTCAGGACGTCGCGCCACTCCACCGGCTTTTCAGGAAGCGAGCTCCCCCTTTCCCGACACAGCCGGGGACCCGGTAACCCATGACGACGACCTGCGGTAGTGCTGCTGACGAGCAGCAGGTGACGACGCCATGCGCCAGGACGAGATTTGGGATGTAGAGGCCGCCCAGCGCTACGACACACCGGGAACGGACATGTTCGCCCCCGAGTTCTTGGGACCGGCCGTCGACCACCTCGCCGAACTTGCAGGCAACGGTCGAGCACTCGAGTTCGCAATCGGAACCGGGCGCGTGGCCGTCTCCCTAGCCGAGCGCGGCGTACCTGTCACCGGCATCGAGCTCTCCGGTCCCATGATCGACCGTCTTCGCACCAAGGCTGACGAAGCGAGGATTCCGGTGGTCGTCGGCGACATGGCCACTGCCCACGCACCAGGCGAGTACACGCTGGTCTACCTCGTCTTCAACACGATCTCGAACCTGCTGACCCAGGCCGAACAGGTTGCCTGCTTTCGGAACGCTGCGCGTCACCTCACACCTGGCGGCCGCTTCGTCATCGAGCTGTGGGTGCCTGAGTTGCGCAAGCTCCCACCGGGACAGCAAGCCACAGTCTGGCAGTCCGAACCGGGTTACATCGCGTTGGACACCTACGACGTCCTGCACCAACAGGTCGTCTCGCATCATTTCCGTTTCGGTGGCGGCAAACAGGCGCAACTCTTCCGCAGCCCGCACCGCTACATCTGGCCGGCGGAGCTCGATCTGATGGCCCAACTCGCCGGTTTCGAGCTGGAGACCAGGCACGCGGACTGGACGGGGACCGAGTTCACCGCGGAGGCCCGTTCGCATGTGTCGGTGTACCGCTTGCCAACCGCGTCGTAATTCGCCGACGGTTCGGCCGCCATCGAACCCTTCCGCTATTCCATGCAGCCGTCCGAAGGCCGGTGCCCCCGGGGACCGGCCTCATGGGCTCACGAACAGCAGGTTGACCGCCGCACGCGAAGGCCGACTCACCCAGCCGATCGCCGACGCCAAGCGCCGCTGCATCCGAGTCGCCGCCGAGTTCCTCGCCTACCTCGACAGCCGTGAGCTGACCATCGAGACCGCGACCCGGGCGGCGCTGGAGGACTTCCAGCAGCATGTCGGACAGCTGGGCCACGAGCACAGCTTCATCACCTGGCTGCGCAACAGCAGGCTCAACACCAGCCTGCAGATTCCCTACGTCCCGCGCGCAGAACCCGAGATCAGCGTCGGTGACGAGCACCGCTGGGAGGTCGTGGAGCGGCTTCTGCACGACACCACGATCCGCCGCTACACCCGTATCGGAGGCTTGTTCACGCTCCTGTTCGCCCAGCCCCTGTCGCGACTCGTTGCGATGCGGGTCGACCAGGTCAGCGAGATCGACGGCCGAGTCCACGTCGCCTTCAACAGCGTCCCGATCCAGATGCCCACACTCGTTGACCACCTGATCCGCGACCACCTCCAGGATCGAGGCAAGAGCCTGTATGTCTCCCGCGGCACCCAGTGGCTGTTCCCGGGCGGCAACCCCGGTCAACACCTCGCCACCGAGAACATCCGGGCCCAACTCGTCGAGACCGGCATCAACCCCTACGAGGGACGAAAGGCCGCGCTGTAACAACTCGCCAGCGACATCCCCGCGCCCGTCCTGGCCGACCTCATCGGCATCACCGCAGAGAACGCCGCTGACTGGGCAAGACTCGCCGCACGCGACTGGACCGGCTACATCGCCGACCGAGCCCGCTGACAGTGGAGGGCTATCACCCCAGACGAATACGACCCCTCCGCCAATCGGCTCCGTTGAGGTCTCATCGATCTCCAAGCGCCGCACGGGGACCAGATCCCGACAAGGACGAGTCGGGCGGTTCGGGACGGGCGATACTCATGGGGACTCGAATACGGTGGTGCCGTGGCTGGCGACGATGATGCGCAGGCGGAGGTGCTCCGCAAAGTTCCAGGCGGCGATCTCGGGGATGGAGCTGGCCGACCTGCGGCAGCTCGCCGGCGACCTGACCATACTCGGCGGGAAGGCCGCGTTGCGCAGCGTGCGGCCGGAGCTGCGCCGGGCGCCGTTCGACGAGCTCAAGATCCTCCGGATTCGGGTTGACCTCGACGGCGCCGAGCCGCCGATCTGGCGTCGACTGGACGTGCGGTCCGCCTCACACTCGACGCCGTCCATCAGGTGCTGCAGGTCGCGTTCGACTGGACCGACTCGCACCTGCACCGGTTCTCCCTCGGCGGGCACGCATTCGACCGCACCAGCCAGCTCTTTCTCTGCGCGTATGACGCCGAGGAAGGCGAGCTTGATGACGACGGCGGCATCCCGGCCTCTGACGTACGCCTCGACGAGACGCTCCAAGAGCCAGGCGACGTCCTGAACTACCTCTACGACTACGGCGACAACTGGGAGCTGACGCTCCGCCTGGAGGAGGTCCTGCCGGCATCGCCCGACGAGCCGTCCGCGGTCGCGGTCGCCGGTCGCCGAGCCGCTCCACCGGAGGACTCCGGGGGCGGCACCGACCTGGCCAGCATCGCCCTGGAGGTCGACGACCCGGCCCACTTCGAGCTCGACGAGCTGAACCAGGCGCTGCGAGCGCCGTACTTCATGCTCCGCGAGTACGGCGTGGACGAGCGGCTGGTCGACCTGGTGAACCGGCTGCGCTACACATCGGTCGGCGAAGACCTCGCGGCCCGGAGCCTGACGCTGGTCTCGGAGCCGACTCATCCGCTCGACGAGGAGATGGTCGCGGCGGTGCGGGCGTACGTCTGGTTCCTCGATCGCGCCAAGGACGGTGGCATCGAGCTCACCGCCGTGGGCTACCTCAAGCCCGCCGACGTGGAGGCGGCATCGCGGGTGGTGCCGGCGATGGGCGGCTGGATCGGGAAGAACAACCGCGAGAGCCTGGCGGCTCCCCTGCTCGACTTCCGCGAGTCGCTGCAGGCCATCGGCTTGCTGCGCAAGTACAAGGGCTCGCTGCTGCTCACCCGCGTCGGCGCCAGCCCCCAGCGTGACCCGCGCCTGCTGTGGGAGCTGCTCGCCGACAAGCTCATCCCGGTCGCGGACGGCTTCGATCGCGACGCGACGCTGCTGCTGCTTGCCTACGCGGCGTCGTCCGCGGGCCACGAGGTGCCGCTGAAGCCGATCACCGAGGCGCTCG
>JBPCND010000092.1:0-32472 GCA_051001655.1 Nocardioides sp.
CCGAGGAGCTCGGCGCTCGCGTCAGAGCTGCCGGTGTCGACGGCGACGAAGCGGTCCGGAGGCCGGGTCTGAGCCTGCAGCCCGTCCAGAACGGCCGGCAGCCAGCGCGCTCCGTCGTGGCTCACCAGGAGCGCGGTCACCGTTGTGCTCACGGCGGCCCACCCTAGGCCGTGTCGCGTGAGCCGACCTCGGGTGGGTCGCGTAGCCAGATCCTGGTCGGCTACTTCGCCAAGAACTCCAACAGCGTGCTGTTCCACTCGTCAGCATGGCTGACGTTGCAGCCGTGCGGGGCACCGGCGATCACGTGCAACTCGCTCCCCGGTATCGCTACATGGGTGCGTTTGCCCGAGCCCTCGAAGGGGACCGTTCCGTCGCTGTCGCCGTGTAGAACGAGCGTAGGCACTCTCACCTTGGAAAGGTCTTCCCTGAAATCAGTGTTGGCGAACGCTGCCATGCAAGCCAGGGAGGCCTTCTTGTCGGCCTGCTTGCAGAGCGTGAGGGCCTCTTGGCGCTGCTGGTCGGTGACTTTCAGCTCACCGTTCGCCGAGAAGAACACCGTCATGAACTCGTCGTAGAACGAATCTCCGTCTTTGGTGAGGCCAGCGGTCATCTCCGCGGCTGCCTCAGGCTCCAAAGGGCCGTCGGGGTTGTCATCGGTCTGCATCAGGTAGGGAGGGACCGCCGAGGCGAACACGACGCTGTGCACCCGCTCGGGACCGTAGAGCGAGAGGTAGCGAGCCACCTCGCCCCCTCCCATCGAGAAACCGACGAGCGTGACGTCGTCCAGGTCCAGCTCTCCCAACAAGGTGTGTAGGTCTTCGGCGAGCGTGTCGTAGGTGTAGCCCGACCTCGGCTTGTCGCTGCGGCCGAATCCGCGGCGGTCGTAGGTCACGACGCGGTAGCCGGCCCCTTGCAGCGCGGGCACCTGGTCCTTCCATGCCTCGCCCGAGAGCGGCCAGCCATGGATGAGCACGACCGGCCGGCCAGTGCCTCCCGTGTCGTCGACATGCAGGTCGGTGTCTTTGAACAGACCGTGGTGGGCGGTGATCTCCGTCATGCTGGAACCTCCGTCTTGGCGGGAAAGCCGCGTCAACGTCGACGCCCTGGGAGTCTATGGAGGTGACCAAGCCAGTCCTTACGCGCTCTGGCGGCAGCCGAGACAGGCAGTCGACCATGCGGCCCGAGGAGGACCCCGGAGTCGACCGGGTATCCTCGCCGGCCTCAGACCGCGCGCTTCTTCAGCTTGCGGCGCTCCCGCTCGGACAGCCCGCCCCAGATGCCGAACCGCTCGTCGTTGAAGAGTGCATAGTCCAGGCACTCACCACGCACGTCGCAGGTCAGACACACTCGCTTGGCCTCCCTCGTCGAGCCACCCTTCTCCGGGAAGAACGCCTCGGGATCGGTCTGAGCGCACAACGCGCGCTCCTGCCAGCCCGTCTCCTCGGCGTCTCCGTCGAGCACATACAGTTCTCGCACGGCACTCGCCCTTTCGACCCGTGGACCCCGAGGGGTCCTCCATTTGTCTCACGCTAGTGCCGATCGGTGCCGGGTGTGGCCGAACGAACAACACTGTGGGAATTACATGCCTGTCGTACACCGGAAGTCAAGCCCTGATCTGATAAAGGAGGTCCGGATGCCTTCCCCGCCCACACACCCGCCCACGCACCCGCTCACCCCTGCGCGACCCAGACACGAGACTCCCCCCCGGGTCACCGTGCTGTCCGGCGGGGTCGGCGGGGCCCGCTTCCTGCTCGGCCTGCTGCACCACATCGCACTCACGGGGGTCGCCACCGAAGTGACCGTCGTGGCCAACACCGCCGACGACATCTGGATGCACGGCCTGAAGATCTGCCCCGATCTCGACACCGTGATGTACACCCTCGGCGGCGGGATCGACCCGGTCCGCGGCTGGGGACGGACCGACGAGACCTGGCACGCCAAGGACGAGCTGGCCGCGTACGGCGTCGAGCCGAGCTGGTTCGGACTCGGCGACCGGGACCTCGCCACGCATCTCGTGCGCACCCAGATGCTCGATGCGGGCTACCCGCTCTCCGCTGTCACCGAAGCGCTTTGCCGACGCTGGCGGCCCGGTGTCCGGATGCTGCCGATGACCGACGACCGCGTCGAGACACACGTCGTGATCGACGACGCGGAGGAGCCGTCCGGGCAGCGGGTGATCCACTTCCAGGAGTACTGGGTGCGGTTGCGGGCTGCGGTCCCGGCACGAGCGGTCGTCGCCGTGGGGATGGAGCAGGCGACGCCGGGGCCGGGGGTGCTCGAGGCGATCAGCGATGCCGACCTGGTGGTCCTGCCGCCCTCGAACCCGGTGGTCTCGGTGGGCACGATCCTCGGCGTGCCCGGTGTCCGTGCAGCCGTGACATCGACATCGGCACCGGTGGTCGGACTGTCCCCCATCGTCGCCGGGGCGCACGTGCACGGGATGGCGGCGCAGATGCTCACCGCGATCGGGGTCGAGGTCGGCGCCGCCGGTGTCGCCGAGCACTACGGCTCGCGCCCCTCGGGCGGCGTCCTCGACGCGTGGCTGGTCGACGAGTCCGACGTTGACGCCGTGGCTCGGGTGGTTGAGTCGGGCATCTCGTGCGCCGCCGTACCGCTGATGATGACCGACGTCGACGCCACCGCCGCCATGGTGGACGCGGCCCTCGACCTCGTCGCCGTTGTATGACGAGCCCTCCAGCGGTGCCTGCGGACAGCGTGCTCTGCCTGCCTATCGACGGGATCGGCGAAGTCGGCGACGGAGACGACCTCGCCCTGACGCTCGCCACAGCTCTCGGCCACGACGGGCTGGAGGACGGGGATGTCCTGGTGGTCACCAGCAAGGTCCTCAGCAAGGCCGAAGGACGGCGGGTCCACCAGGACAAGGACGCGGCCCTCGCCGGGGAGACCGCCCGACTCGTCGCACGCCGAGGGAGTACGTCGATCGTCCGCACGCACCATGGCTACGTGATGGCCGGGGCCGGGATCGACACCTCCAACATCGATCTTGGCACCGTGCTCCTGCTTCCGGTGGACCCCGACGCGTCGGCGCGCGTGCTGCGGGACCGGCTCCTCGAGCTGACCGAGCGCAACGTGGCCGTCGTCGTCACCGACACCGCTGGCCGGGCCTGGCGACACGGCCAGACCGACCTCGCGGTGGGTGCGGCGGGGATGGCGGTGATGCACGACTACGCCGGGGTGCGCGACGGCTACGGCAACGAGCTCGCCGTCACCGCTCCAGCCGTCGCCGACGAGATCGCCGCCGCAGCCGACCTGGTCAAGGGCAAGCTCGCGCGCCGGCCCGCAGCCGTCCTCCGAGGACTGGCCGACTGGGTCCTGCCCCACGGGCAGCACGGATCCGGCGCGGCCGCACTGGTCCGCGAGGAGAGCCAGGACATGTTCGGCTACGGCGCCCGGGACGCCGTGCTTGTCGCTCTGGAGGGCGACCCGGCGAGCCGGTCCGGGTTCGGTGGGGCGGCCGAGGCCGCCGACGTGGTGCGGGCGCTGACCCGGCTGGGCCTCGATGCCATGGTCCAGAACGGCCGCGTCGACGTACGACTCCCGGACCCCGACGCAGACGCGCGCCTGTTCGGACGGCTCGAGGCCACTGCGCACGCGGCCGTCTTCGCGCTTGGCTGGCTGGCTGTGCCGCCGGGACCGCCTGGGCCAGCTGTGCCGACGGGGCCGCCAGGGACGGCGGGGTCGCCGGGGACGGCGAGTCACGATCCGACCACGGTGCTCGGGTTCGAGCGACCGACTCCGTAGACTGCCCCCGATCGCGGCCGGACGCTGCGAGGTCCCGAAACCCCGACCAGAAGCGAGCCGAGAAGACTCCCATGGCCAAGCCCAGCAAGGACAGTCGCCGCGAAGTCGTCGAGCGGCTGCGTCAACAGCAGCAGCGCGCCGAGAAGAAGCGCACCTACTCCGTCATCGGCGCATGCGTTGTGGTGGGACTGGTGATCATCGGCTTGGGCGCCTACCCGCTCATCAAGCAGAACCGGGTCGCTTCCGGCGATCTCGAGACGCTGGGGGGAAGCGCCGATGCGGCGGGTTGTCAGGATATCGTCACCGAGCCCGCGGAGGGCGGTGCCGACCACCGTGAGATCGGCACCGACATCGTCTACCAGGACGCGCCGCCGGCGTTCGGTCCGCACTACAACCAGACCGCGGGCTTCCAGCGCAAGTACTACTCTACTGGTGACCGGCCCGACGTCGAGTACTTCGTGCACAACCTCGAACACGGCTACAACGTGCTCTGGTACGACGAGACGATCGCCGACGACGGCGACGACCTCGCCGTGATCAAGGCCATCGCCGAGAAGTTCGAGGGTGACGAGCCGACCGACAAGTTCCTCGCGGTGCCGTGGACCGAGGAGGACGGCAACGCGTTCCCCGACGGCGCCCACGTGGCGTTGACCCACTGGTACGCCGATCCCGCCGATCCGGGTAAGGGTCAGGAAGGTGTCTGGCAGTACTGCGACGTCCCCAGCGGCGAGGTGGTCAGCCAGTTCGTGGAGGACTACCCGTTCACCGACTCGCCCGAGCCCAACGCCATCTGAGCCGAACAGCCGATGCGTGACCTGATCGGTCTCTTCTCCGTCGGGGTCGCCTCGGCACTGGTCCCGCTGATCAACATCGAGGCCTACCTCGGTGTCCGCGCCGCCGTGTCGTCCGTCGGCAACATCTGGGTGCTGGGTCTGGTAGCCGCGGTCGGCCAGATGGTCGGCAAGGTCGTCTGGTACTACCTCGGCGCGAACTCGTTGAGCTGGGGGTGGATCCGGCGCAAGGTGGAGCAGCCGAAGAACGCCGCTCGCCTCGAGACCTGGCGGGCTCGCACCCACGACCGGCCGCTCGTCGCCGGCGTGATGCTGTTCGCCTCGGCACTCCTCGGGTTCCCGCCGTTCGCGATCGTGGCGGTGCTGGCCGGTCAGCTCAGGATGAGCCTGACCCTCTTCCTCGGCCTCGGCCTGACCGGTCGGTGGCTGCGCTTCGTCGCCGTGCTCGGCGGCGCCCAGTGGCTCCTGGACGCCCTCCGCTGACCCCCACCCACCCCGATTCGTCTGCGGTCCGCCCTCCGCAAAACCCCCCATATACCGCAGACGAATCGGGGTTCAGGGGGCGCAGTCGACCCGGGCGCCCTCGTCGACCTGGGCCGTCACATGAGCGCCGTCACCTACGGTCACGCCGACGAGATCCACCCCACCGGCGACCACGGCACTGGGACCGATCACGCAGTCGGTGAGGCGCGCTCCGGCCCGGACTACGGCGCCCCGCATCAGCACGCTCCCGGACACCACGGCGTCGACCTCGACCCGAGCCCCGTCCGCGACGGTGGAACCGGCGTTGACGACGGCACCTGGAGACACGTCCGCGCCGGGGTCGATCTGGGCCCCCGCCGGTGCAGGGTCGACGGCAGGGCTGCTCGCTGCGCCGAGGACCAGGTCCTTCGACGCGGCGACCAGGGCGGCCGGCGTTCCCACGTCCCGCCAGTACGCGCTCTCCAGGTAGCCGACCACCAGTGCACCATCCGCGACCAGCGCCGGAAAGGTCTCCCGCTCGACGCTGACGACCCGACCGGCCGGGATCGCGTCGACCACCCGGCGTCGGAAGACGTAACAGCCGGCGTTGACCTGCCGGGTGACCGGATGCTCGGACTTCTCCACGAAGCCGGTCACCCGCCCCGTCTGGTCGGTGGGGACGCAACCGTAGGCCCGGGCGTCCTCGACCTCGACGAGGTGCAGCGACACGTCCACCAGTCGGCCCTCGCGCGGTCGGTGGAAGTCCTCGAGCTGCGCGGCCAGGTCATGTCCGGAGAGGATGTCGCCGTTGAGGATGACCACGGCACCGTCGGGGCCGGGATCCAGTGCGTCTGCCACGTTGCGGATAGCGCCCGCCGTCCCGAGCGGCTCCTCCTCCCGGACGTAGCTGAGCCGGATCCCCCACCGGCTCCCGTCTCCGAGCACCGGCTCGAAGAGGTCAGCGTGGTACGACGTCGCGACCACCACGTGACCCACCCCGGCCTCCGCGAGCCGGCTGACCTGGTGCTCGAGGAAGGGCACTCCCCCGACCTCGAGCAGGTGCTTGGGCCGACGGGCGGTCAGCGGGAGCATCCGGGTCCCGAATCCTCCGGCGACGATGACGGCCTCGACAGGCTCGGAGACGGGTGACTTCATCTTGGCGATGATGCCATCGTCGTACAGTGCCTGCCGTGCCCGTCTCGACTTTCACCGCCGCGCTCGCCACCCAGCTGCGCTCGGACGCGGCCCGTCCGCTGGTCACGTTCTACGACGACGCCACAGGGGAGCGCGTCGAGCTCTCCGTGACGACGTACGCCAACTGGGTCGCGAAGACGGCCGGCCTGGTGCAGGACGAGCTCGACGGTGACCGCGGCCAGCTGGTGTTCGTGGACCTGCCCACGCACTGGATCGGGGCCGTCTGGCTCGGGGCGGCGTGGAGCATCGGGATGTGCGTCACCGACGACCCGGCCCGGGTCGGGCAGGCAGATCTCGTGGTGTGTGGTCCGGAGGGGACGGAAGAGTACGCCGACCTGACCGGCCGCATGCCTGTGGTCGCAATCTCACTGAGGCCGATGGGGGCGTCGTTCGCAGAACCGCTTCCGCCGGGCGTGGTCGACTACGGTGCGGTCGTCCTGGGTCAGCCCGACCACTTCACCGCCGACGACCCGCCCACCGGTGAGGACCTGGCCTGGGTCGGCGGTCAGGAGCCGGCCGACCGGCTCACCCAGTCAGACCTCATCGCTCTGGCGACGGCATCACCGGCGGACGCGGGTGGTGGACGGCTGTTGACCGACGTGAGCCCGACGACCCGCCGCGGCCTGACCACCCTGCTCGGACCGTTGCTCGGCGGTGGTGGCACGGTGTGGGTGCGCCGTCCCGACGAGGGTGGTTGGCAGCGCAGGTACGACGCCGAGCGTGCGACGTCCACGCTCCGGGCGACGACAGGACCGGGTCACCCGACCAGGTCGTAGCTGCCGAACCCGCCGCCGATCAGCCGCCGGGTGCCCAGCTGTCCGCCGCCCCGGGCCGGCAGCAGCCACAGGTCACCGGTGGCATTCTGCCGGGCGATCACGTCCGACCTGCCGTCCCCGTCGACGTCGCCCGCGCCGATCATCCAGGCGTAGCGGCCGGCCTTCGCGCCGACCTTCACACCGCTGCCGGTGAGCCCGCCGGGCCCGTTTCCCCGATAGACCCAGAGGGTGCCGTCGCTGCGTCGGACGATGCTGTCGGGTGACCCGTCACCGGTCCACAACCCCGCACCGACCTGCTGCGTCGAAGCGAGACCGGAGCGGGCGACGAAGCTGTCGCCGAAGCCGCTCACGCCGTTGCTTGGATAGACCCGCATGGGGCCGCCCTTCGGCTGACCCATCACGTCCGGGTAGCCGTCGCCGGTGAGGTCGCCGACAGCCGCGACGAGCTTGACCGAGCCCCAGCCCGTGCCGGCCACCACCGGCTCCGCGAACGCGTTGCCGCTCCGGCCGGCTCGGAAGAGCATCGCCGCGTCGGAGGTACGCCGGGTCAGCACGTCGTTGCGACCGTCGCCGTTCCAGTCTCCGACGCTGAGGATCAGGTTGGTGTCGTTGAAGACAGCGCCGGTCGGCACGGTCTTGCCGAGGTTCTTCGTGCCCTGGTTGCGGAACACCACCAGGGTGCCGGCTCGGTTGCGGCCCACCAGGTCCGCCCGCTTCGACCCGGTCACCTGGCCGGGTGAGGACAAGAAGTCGACACCGGCGAACGTGCCGAACGGGCCCAGCCTATTGCCGCGCCCTCCGTGTCCGTTGCCGGGGTAGAACCAGGTGAGCTGGCTCTTGCGGCTCCGCGCGACGATGTCGGGCTTGCCGTCATTGGTCACGTCACCGAAGCCGGCGACGACGTCGAAGCCGCTCCACGAGCCCTTCACCGCCACCCGGTCCCGGATCGTTCCCGTGCCCGTGCCCGGGAACAGCCAGAGCTTGCCGTCGGAGTCCCGGGCGAGCAGGTCGGGGTTGCCGTCGCCGTCGAAGTCGCCGGCAGCGGAGGTGCGGTTGTACGTCGTCCAGGTGTCCGCGAGCGGTCGTGACTTCGCGAAGCTGCCGGTCCCCTTGCCGGGGACCAGCACCAGTCGCCCGGTCTTGCGCTGCCGGGCGACGAGGTCGTTGTTCCCGTCACTGTTGAAGTCGCCCACGGCGCTCAGCTGGTCCATCGTGGCGAAGCGCTTGGTCGACGGCAGGGCGGGACCGAACGTCCCGGCGGCCGTGCCCGGATGGACAGCGGAGAGCTTGGTGTCGGCGTTGCGGGCCACGACGTCGGCGAGGCCGTCGCCGGTGAGGTCCCGGGAGGTCACCTGCAGGTCGACCCCCTCCCAGCCCGTCGCCGCCGTCGTCGCCGGGTCGAAGCCGACCTGGCCTCCGGTGCGGACCACCGAGACCGCCCCGGTGGCCCGGTCCCGCACGACGAGGTCGGGCCACCGGCTGCCGGAGATGTCGGGGTCCTTCTGGCGCGGCGTGAAGGGCCGCTGGTAGCTGATGGCCTTGGCGCGGATCGCGTCCAGCTTGGCGTAGAGGTACCGGCCCGGGCAGGCTGTCTGGTCGGCGTCGCGGTGACCGTTGATCGCCGGGAAGGTGCTGCTGCCGACCTTCTGACTCGTGTCGCCGGCGTCGATGCCGTGCAGGCTGAGCTTCCAGGCCATGAGCTGGCCGTAGGCGTCGAGCAGCGCCTCGTTGGGCTGGGCCGTCTCGTAGTTGCCGATCGCCGACATCGCGAAGGAGTACTCGTTGTAGCCGAGGGTGTGCGCCCCGACGACCGGTCGCGCCACGCCGCCGTACCGTCCCTCCCAGATCCTGCCGAAGCGGTCGACGAGGAAGTTGTAGCCCACGTCGCTCCAGCCACGCGACTGGGTGTGGTAGGCGTAGATGCCGCGGATGATCGAGGGCACCTGCTCCGGCGTGTAGTTGTTCGCGTTGACCGTGTGGTGCACGAACCCGGCATGCACCTCGAAGTACCTCAGGGATCCCTTGTCCCGCATCTGCTCGTCGGCTCCCCACTGGGCCCGGGAGTAGATCACCGGGGTCGGAGTGACGTCGGCCGGGGAACCGCTCAGGACAGCAGCATCCGGCTCAGCCGGGTCACTCGTCACAGCCGGCTCCGGGTCGGCCGGGTCCGCCTGCCCAGCCGGGTCAGCCTGCCCAGCCGGGTCGGCGGGGTCGGTCTCGGGAAGCGGGGCGAGGTCGGCGGGACCCAGCGTCGCGGTGTCGATCGCCGGGGATTCGCGAGTCAGGGCAGCCGGTGCTCCCGGGTCGACGATCTCCAGGCTCATCTCCGCAGGCAGGGTGTCGGCCGAGGTGACGGCCCGGACCTGGACGTCGTCGACGTCACCGACCACGAGCGCGTCGGTGCCGAACCGCTCATTCTCGGCCTCCGGGCTGCCTGGATCCGGTCCGTGCTCGACGTCGTAGGGAAGGGTCTCCCACTCAGACCAGGCGCCTTCGTCCAGGCTACGCACGGACACCGTGATCTCGTCATCCTCGAAGCGCTGACCCGTCGCCCACGTGACCCCCACCGTGGCGTAGCCCTCGACCGGTTGAGGGGTCGACAGTGCTGCCGCTTGGGGAGTGTCCACCTCGCCAAGCGTCTCGGGGTCGTCGGCGATGTCGGCGATCGGCAGCGGCGCAGCCTCATCGGTGAGAGTCTCGACAGGACCGGGTAGGCCGGCAGTGTCCACCGTGAGCGGTATCTCGGTGACCAGGGGCTCCACCGGGGCGGCCGCGACGAGCGAACCCGTCGCCCGGCCGGGCTCAGCGCGACCCTGTCCTCCGGACGGAGGAGCCACCAGGTCCAAGGTGCCGATCCCCGCGGCGGGGGCGGCCACCAGCACGACGACGGCGCAAGCCAGCGCCTGCTGACACAGCAGGACAAAACGGCTCTTGTTCTCGCTCATGCAGGGGACTCTCTCAACGGCAGGCATTTCACAGGAGACACAAATGTCACATCCGTAACAGAAGGCCGCAATGCTTTCCGTTGAACTACAGATCTGTAATTCTCGTCGCCGTTGGCCAGCCGGCCGGTAGGGCGCAGCGATCAGTCCTCCCGTCGGAGCCGAGTCGTCACGTCCGCACGCTTCAACATGGTTGAGTCGGCACGTCTGCACGTCGACGTGCTCAAGAGGACGTGAAGAAGCGCCGACTCGACGGGATGTGGACCTGCAGACGCGCCGACTCGACGGGGTGCGATCAGATGTCAGCGCCGAGGTCGTCCTGGTCCTCGGCTGTGTCTTCATCCTCGTCGGGGTCGTCGTAGTGCAGGAACTTGATGCCCTCGTCGGTGGGCCCGTCGAAGGCGAGACGACCCTTCTCCATCACCAGCACCCGCTCGCACATCTTGCGAACCGACCCGGGTGCGTGGCTGACGTAGAACAGGGTGCGTCCGGTCGCCCTGATCTCCTCCATGCGCGCGATGCACTTGCGTTTGAAGGGACGGTCCCCCACAGCGAGGACCTCGTCGACGAGAAAGATGTCGGAGTCGGTGTGCACGGCCACGGCGAAACCCAGGCGCGCGAACATGCCCGAGGAGTAGTTGCCCACCGGGACCTCGAGGAACTTTCCGACGTCGGCGAACTCGACGATGTCGTCGAACTTCGCCTTGGTCTCCCTCTCCGTCATACCCAGGATCGCGGCGTTGAGGAAGACGTTCTCCCGTCCGGTCAGCTGCGGGTGGAAGCCGGCACCGGTGGCGATCAGTCCGGCGATACGGCCGCGGGTGAGCACGCTGCCGGAGTCGGGCCTCATCACCCCGTTGATCAGCTTGAGCAAGGTGCTCTTGCCCGACCCGTTGAGTCCCATGAGCCCGATCGACTCCCCCTGCGTGACGCGGAAGGACACATCGTTGACCGCCAGGAAGCTGTCGCTGATCTCCTGGCCGCGCACCCGGGCGATGGACATCTGCTTGATCGTGCGGTGGTAGCGCATGGTGAAGCTCTTCGTCACGTTCTCGACGACGATGGACTCGGTCATCTACAGGCGCTCCGGGAACTTGGTCTCGAGACGGCGGAACACCAGCTGTGCGACCACCAGGAGCACCAGGCTGATGCCGAGGTGAACCAGGCCACGCGTGAAGAGGTGGTCGGGCATGTGCTCGACGGCGGTCGCGGCAGGGTCGGCGGTCGTGGTGGTCCAGAAGCCCCGCTGCATCAACAGCACCGCCTCTGCCAGCGGGTTGGCCAGGTAGAGCCCGACGTTCTCGGTCCCGAACCGTTCCTCGACCAGGCTGTAGGGATACATCATCGGCACCGAGAACTGCGCGAAGGTCGTGAGCGTCGCAACGATGTTCGAGAAGTCCCGGAAGAACACGTTGGCCGCGCTGAACAGCAGGGCGAGGGAGGTGCCGAGCACCGCGATGATCGAGAAGCCCAGCAGCGCGGCGAGGAAACCCGTGGTGTCTGGCTGCCAGCCGACCGCCACGCAGGCGATGACGAGAATGACGAGCTGGGGGATCGCGTGGTAGAGCGAGACCAGCATCGAGGCCACCGGGAACATCTCGCGCGGCATCGCCATCTTCTGCACGATGGCCTTGTTGCGCACGATCGACCGGGTGCCGGAGCTGAACGTGTCGGTGAAGTAGGACACCAGCACCAGTCCCGCGAACAGGTGGATGCCGAAGTTCTCGATCTCGCGAAGGTCGAGGATGATCCCGATGACGAAGAAGTAGAGGAAGAACCGGGTCAGCGGCTGGATGTAGGACCACAGCAGCCCCAGCACGGACCCCTGGTAGCGCGCGCTGATCTCCCGCCTGACCAGGAGCTTCAGCACGTAGCGCCGGCGGAAGACGTCCAGGAGCCCTCCCGTGCTCGAGGGAGGCGCGAGCGGGCCGCTCACAAACGGGCCTCGGCGGCGTCGAAGGTCTTGCTCCACTGGTCGATCGAGGTGACCTCCGGCAACGCTGCCCTGTACTCCTCGGCCAGACGTGGCCACTCGCGGTACAGGCGCTGGTGGATCTCCACCGTCCGGGCCAACAGGTCACGGAACTCGTCGCGGTCACGGTGGTACCACGCCGTCGATGCGCCGTCCGGGCTGGAGACCACGACGGAGTCGAACTGCGCGATCATCCACCACTTGGCGTCCGTGGCGGCCAGCCGAGCCTCGGGGTGCTCGCCGCTCAGCGGACGCTTGGGCAGGAACTGGCGCACCGCGCTGGTGCCTGCGGAGACGAGCTGCCCGACCCTGCCCTTCGGCAGGGTGGGGTCGACGCCGCGCTTGGGAGGCTTCTTGCGCCGGACCCCCGGGAAGGCGTCCGGATCCGGCTCCAGCCGCGCGTCGGTAAACCGGGCCCGCAACGCACGGACCTCGGGAAGCTTGGTGAGCAGGTCCGCATGGAGCTGTCCCGGACCGGCCAGGACGTCCTCCAGCGCGCGGTGACGCAGCTCCGCCGTCGAGTACTGGAACGCGAAGAGGTGTTTGACCTGGTGGTTGAAGCTCTCCCGCACGACCCGGCCCCCCCGGGGATAGGGCGAGTGCAGCAGCGCCGCGATGGTCCGGTTGCGCTGGTGGAAGTAGGCCTGCCAGTCGAGCGCGTCGTTCTTGTCGGTCCAGGGCACGTGCCAGACGGCGGCGCCGGGCAGCGTGACGGTCGGAAAGCCGTGCTCAGCCGCCCGGACGCCGTACTCCGAGTCGTCCCACTTGATGAACAGCGGCAGGCTGAGCCCGATGGTGCGCAGGACCTCGGTGGGGATCAGGCACATGAACCAGCCGTTGAAGTCCACGTCGATGCGACGGTGCAACCAGCGCGAGGAGCGGAGGTTGCGCGCCCCGAAGTCCCAGTCCGTCGCCACCGTCGCAGGCGACATCCACCAGAACCGGTAGCGGTTGACGATCTCGCCGAAGCTGTGGAGGCGGGCCTTGGAGTAGAGGCTGAACATGTGGCCGCCGACGATGGTCGGGCGACGACAGAGGTCGCCGAAGGTCACGGCGCGGACGATGCTCTCCGGCTCGCAGACCACGTCGTCGTCCATGCACATCATGTACGTCGACCGGCCGGCATCGAGGGTCTCCCACTGGGACCGGGCGTAGCCGCCCGAGCCACCCATGTTGCTCTGCTCGATGACCCTCAGCTTGCCGCGCAGCGACCTCTCGGCGTGCGCGAAGCCCACATTGTCGGCGACCTTGTCGGTGCCCTGCTCGACGACGATGACCTCGTCGAGTATCGAGTGGACGCCCTCGTCGGAGCCGATCTGGGCGAGCAGGTTGGCGCAGAACTCCGGGCGGTTGATCGTGGTGATGCCCACCGTGACGGTGCCGGGCTCGGCTCGGTCGGCAGGGACCTCCGCCATCCAGGTCGCCTTCTCCAGCACGACGTCCTCGGTGCCGGCGGCGAGGTCGAACCAGTACCAGCCGCCGTCCGCGAACGGCTGGAGCGGGAGGTCGAAGGAGAACTCCGCGGAGCTCGCGTCGTCGACGGAGCGGGAGTCGACCCGCTGGCTCCTACCGTCCGGCATGGAGCGATAGACGATGACGATCGCGTCGCGGCCGGTGACCCTGACCGAGAGGGTGACCTCGGAGACCACGGTCCACATCCGCCAGTAGCTCGCGGGGAAGGCGTTGAAGTAGGTGCCGAAGCTGACCCGGTCGCCCTCGGTGACCCGGAGCCGGTGCCGGTCCAGGATCGCCTGTGGCTCCAGTCGTTCGTCGGAGGCGGTGGCCACCCGGGACATCGTCTGGGCGAGGTCTCGCGTGGTGCCGCGCAGGTTCGCGAACGAGAGGTCGAGCTGCGCCTTGTCGCGGTCGACGTACAACGGGAGGACGTCCATGTCGCGGTCCGCCGGGAGGACCACCCGCTGGAGGATCCGGCGTACGGTCTCGGAGCTGCTCTGCTGGTCGGTCTGGCTCACTGGTCGACTCCTCCGCTGTGCAGGGCCACTCCGGCCTCGAAGTGGGGTTTGAGCTTGTTCTCGAACATGCTCAGCGCGGACCCGACCGCCATGTGCATGTCGAGGTACTTGTAGGTGCCGAGCCGGCCCCCGAAGAGCACCATCGGCTCCTGCTCCGCCAGCTCGCGGTATCTCAGCAGCTTCTCGCGGTCCTCGCGGGTGTTCACGGGGTAGTAGGGCTCGTCGCCCTTCTCCGCGAACCGGCTGTACTCGCGCATGATCACGGTCTTGTCCGTGCGGTAGCCCCGCTCGGGGTGGAAGTGCCGGAACTCGTGGATCCTGGTGTAGGGCACCTCGGGGTCGGGGTAGTTCATCACCGGGGTGCCCTGAAAGTCGCCGCAGTCCACGACCTCACGCTCGAAGTCGAGGGTGCGCCAGGAGAGCTCGCCCTCGCAGCTGCCGAAGTACTCGTCGACCGGACCGGTGTAGACGATCGGGACGGTGCCCTTGAGCTCGTCGGCCACGTCGAAGAAGTCGGTGTCCAGACGCAGCTCGATGTTCGGATGGTCGGCCATCCGCTCGAGCCAGGCGGTGTAGCCGTCGACCGGTAGCCCCTCGTAGGTGTCGTTGAAGTAGCGGTTGTCGTAGGTGTAGCGGACCGGCAGCCGACTGATGATGTCCGCGGACAGCTGCTCGGGGTCGGTCTGCCACTGCTTGGCGGTGTAGTGGGCGATGAATGCCTCGTAGAGCGGGCGGCCGATCAGCGAGACGCCCTTCTCGACGAAGTTCTCGGGCTCCTTGTCCCCCAGCTCGGCGGACTGCTCCTTGATCAGCGCGCGGGCTTCGTCGGGTGAGTAGGCGGCGTCGAAGAACTGGTTGATCGTGCCGAGGTTGATCGGCATCGGGTACACCTGACCCCGGTGGCTGGTGTAGACCCGGTGCTGGTAGCCGGTGAACTCGGTGAACCGGTTGGCGTAGTCCCACACCGTCTTGTTGGAGGTGTGGAACAGGTGGGCACCGTAGCGGTGCACCTCGATCCCGGTCTCGGGGTCGAGCTCGCTGTAGGCGTTGCCGCCGAGGTGGCCGCGACGGTCGAGCACGAGAACATTCAGCCCGAGCTCCTTCGCGCAGCGTTCGGCGATCGTCAGGCCGAAGAATCCGGACCCGACGACTACGAGGTCAGCGTTCAACACACACTCCTGTTTGGCGACACATGAGTCTATCGGCCGTGCGACGGCGCGGCGTCGGCGCTACGGGTCCCTCGGTTCGCGATCAGCGCACGGTAGGCGACCCTGCGCAGGGCTTCGGGCACAAGCCGGTAGCCACCGCGGACGGCGACGTTACGGGCGTACTGACGACGGGTGGTCAGACCGAGTTGCCGGAACCGCCGTTGCAGTGCCAGCTCCGAGCGCAGCAGCTCCGGTCCTCCCCGCCGGGCGTAGGCGCCGGCGCCGACGCGGTAGCAAACCAGTGGCTCTGCCAGGTTGGCCGGCCGGGCACCGCCCACGACCATCCGGGTGAAGAGCAGGTAGTCCTCCATCAGGGCCATGTCGCTGTAGCCGCCCGCGGCCAGGACGGCGCCCTTGCGGTAGACGACGGTCGGGTGGTTGAACGGGTCCCGGAACCGGATCACGCGGCGGATCTCGTCAGGGTCCGTGGGCGGCGTACGTCGGCCGACAATGTCGGCGGGGTCGCCTGGGTCGGCACCGAACTCGAGCAGACCGGAACCCACGATGTCGGCCCCGGCCTCGATCACGGGCAGCTGCCGCTCGAAACGGTCCGGCCTGCTGATGTCGTCGGCGTCCATGCGCGCGACGATCTCGTGGTGACAGGCAGCCAGTCCCTTGTCGAGGGCGGGTCCGAGGCCGACGTTGGCACCCATCACCACGTGCCGGACGGGAACCCGGCTCTGCTCAGCCAGCTCGGTGATGACCGCGGCGAGCTCGGGGGGAACTGGTCCGTCCTGGACAAGCACCACCTCCGCGGGCGGGCGGCTCTGCTCGGCGACGCTCGAGACAAAGGCCCGGCGGAGGAAGCCGGGGTCGTCGCCCGCGTACGTCGAAATCAACAGGCTGAACGGCTGGCCCGACGACATCGACACCGACTGGGCCGGAGAGGCCGGGGACCAACCCGCGGGCGCCAGGACGACCGCGTTGAGGCGTGGTGGGTGCCGCAGCCCGCTGAGGAGACCTCGGCCGAGTGCCCGTCGGAGCACTGCCCGGTCCGAGGAGCCCCGGAACGTCCGGGCCCAACGCCGGAGTGTCGAGGCGCCGTACATCGCCTTCTCCCGCGGGGAGAGACCGCGGCTACGGGTGAACAGCCACAGCTTGTTGCGGACCTCGTAGAAGAACCGTTCGCCGGGATCGGCGTCGGTGGCTCCGAACGTCCGGGTCTTGTGGACCACCACGCTGGACGGGGAGTAGAGCCCGGCCCGGCCGCGGATCAGCCGGGTGGAGTACTCGAAGTCGTCGTTCCACAGGAAGTAGTCCGCCACCGGCAGCCCGCGGGCCAGCACCACATCGGCGTCGCACATGATCGAGACGAAGGAGGCCGACCGCACCGGCAGGCAGCCGACTGCCGCAGCAGCAGCCAGCTCAGCGGATGTTGCACCCGGCTTGACCCGGGGCGTGTTCATCGGATGGTCGCGCCCGTCGGCCCAGACCACTCGGCTGGCGAGCACCGCGGGGCGTCCGCCCGGTCCGTCGTACGTCGCCCAGACCCGGACCAGCTCCTGCGCGGCAGTCGCGGTGGGCACGGTGTCGTCGTCGAGCAGCCAGACCAGGTCGGGCTCGTGGCCGAGCGCCTGCTCGATGCCGACCGCGAAGCCGCCGGCGCCACCGGTGTTCTCGGCCAGCGTCACCACGTCGAGCCCCGTGCGGAGCAGGAGCCGGTCGCTGGTGCCGTCGCTGCTGGCGTTGTCGACCACCACCGTGGCGATCGGCGCATGGGTCTGAGCGGCCAGCGCGTCGAGCGACTCCTCGAGGAGGTCGCGCCGGTTCCAGGTCACGACGACAGCGACGACCCGGGGACTCACCCGAGCGACCCTACCGATGGGTGTCATGCGGTCAGCAGGCCGACGACAGGTCCTTGGCCTTGTTGGCGGCGTAGCCCTGGGAGTAGCTGCCGACCGAGGCGCCGACCGAGGCGTCGGCTCCGCCGGAGAAGCCCTTCCGTTCCTTCGGTGCCGCCGCTGACGCCGTGTCGTCGTCCCTGCCCTCGGACCGTTCGACGGCCTTGGCCACCATGGCGTGGATCTTGTCGACGTCCGGGGCTCCGGTGTTGATCGCGGGCGGGACGAAGGACACCGAGCTCACCGGATGGGAGCGCGTCTTCATCGCCAGCTCGGCGAAGGTGCCGAGCTCTGAGGCAGGCAGGTCCGTGGTGATCAGCTCGGTGCTGGCCTCGGCGATCCTCTCGAACTTGGTGACCAAGGTCCTCGAGGGAAGCTGTTGCAGCATCGCGTTCATCCTGCACTTCTGCCGTGCCATCCGTGAGTAGTCGTCGGCGCTCTCCCGGGACCGTGCGAACCAGAGCGTCTCGAACCCGTTGAGACGTCGTACGCCCGGCTCGATGTAGCCGGTCACGGGACCGCCCACGCCGCCGATCGGGATCCGGTCACGCACGTTGAGCTCGAGGCCGCCGACGGCCTGGACCAGGCTGCGGAACCCCTCGAGGTTGACCATGGCGTAGTAGTTGATCTTCAGGCCGGTGATCCCCTCGACGGCCTGGGAGGTGGCCTCGACACCGGGGTTTGCCGAGCCGGCGAACAGCCCCTTGTTGTCCGCCGCCCAGGTCGTGAGGCTGTTCAGCTCACAGCCCTCGCAGTCATAGCCCTCGGGGAACTGCTCGGCCAGCACCGAGCCTTCGGGGAAGGGAAAGTTCGTCATGTTCCGCGGCAGTCCGAAGATGATCGCCCTGCCGGTCTCCTGGTCGATGCTGGCCACCGAGATGCTGTCCGGACGCAGGCCCCACCGATCCGCTCCGGAGTCGCCACCGAGCAGGAGCACGTTGTAGCGACCGCGGGTGGCAGCGGACGCCTCCCCGTCACCGAACATCGCGGCGATGAACCCGCGTTGCACCGCGACCATGTGAGAGGCGAGGAGCAGGCCGCCGGCCACGGAGAAACACAGCACCCCGTTGAGCCCGACCACTGCCAGGCGCTGCTTCTGCATGAGCTCGAGCGGCTGCCCGATCCGCCATGCGTCGACGAACAAGACCGCCCAGCCGGCCGCGACCGCGCACAGGCCGAGACGGATCACGCCGAGCGCGAAGGTGTTGGTGGCCAGGAAGTAGACCAGTCCGTGCCACACGAGACCGAGAGCCAGCACGAGTGCGACCAGGGCGACGAGGGCGATACACACGCGCAGGGCGGTCCGACCCACTGCCTTGTTGCCGGCCACGAGCTGCGCGGAGCCGGGCAGCAGCAGGGTCATCACGAGCAGGGCGACGGCGCGGCGGAACCGCACGCGCTCGGCGCTCCGGCTGCCGAAGCCGGGCCGTGGATGCGGTGGAGCGAAGGACGTGCGAGAGGTCGTGGAAGGAGCATCCGACCCGGGGGAAGAGACGGGCGGCATGTGCGGTGCCTTTCGAGAGGGCGGCCGGTGTGGCAACAGTCGCACCAGTATCACTAGTCACATCCGTCCCAACGGTCACGGCGCGCCGGAGCCGGTCTCCGCCGGTGTCCTCCGGTCGGAGTCGTGGACGCGCGGTAGCGTTCCCGACATGGCAGCACCACCCCGGGGCGGACGATCGGGACCTGACGACGAGCCCGAGTTCGGCTGGCTCTACGGCACCCGAAGGAAGGGTGTCGACTCCCCTCAGCCCCAGGGCGGCAGGCCTGAGCAGGACCCCGAGCCGACCCGGGTGCTGCCGACGATGAGTCGCCCGAACGGTGACCGCAGGCCTGCGCCATCGACCGCCACGGCCGCTCCCCCGCCACGTCCTCCCGCTCGCAGCCGACCCAGACCGCGGCTCGGCTGGCTGAAGGTCGCCCTGGTCCTCTGGCTGGTCTTCCTCGTGGTGGTGCCCCTGTGGGCGTGGTCGCAGGTCGACAAGGTCCGCACCGATCCCGGCGGCGACCGACCGGCCGACCAGCCCGGGACGACGTACCTCCTCGTCGGCAGCGACACCCGGGAGGGGCTCTCCCGGGAGGAGCAGCTCGAGTTCGGCACCGGCAAGGGTGAGGGGCGGCGCACCGACACGATCATGCTCCTGCACACCGGTGCCGGCCCCAACCTGCTGCTGTCGATCCCGCGCGACAGCCTCGTCGAGGTGCCCGGCTACGCAACCCAGAAGATCAACTCCGCCTTCGCGTACGGCGGGCCCAGGCTCCTCGTGGACACCATCGAGGGGGCCACGGGCATCCGCGTCGACGACTACGTCGAGATCGGGTTTGCCGGCTTCGTGGACGTCGTCGACGCCGTTGGTGGCATCGAGATCTGCCCTGAGGACGCCATGAAGGACCCACAGGCGAACCTCGACATCGCCCGGGGCTGCCAGGACGCCGAGGGCACGGTGGCACTCGGCTACGCCCGGTCCCGCAAGACCTCCGCACTCGGCGACATCGACCGGGCCCGACGTCAACGTGAGGTGGTCAGTGCCGTGGGCAGCGAGGCGGTGTCCCCGTGGTCGGTGCTCAACCCGATCCGCTACGCCCGGCTCGCCGCCTCCGGGTCGGACTCGCTCCGGGTCGGCGAGGACACCTCGATGCTCTCCACGCTGCGCTTCGCCTGGGCGATGACCCGGGTGGACGGCGAGAACGGGCTCACGTGCGGGGTCCCGATCGTCGACCTGGCGGTCAACTGGGACCAGGAGCGTGCCGAGCAGCTCTTCGGACTGGTCATCGAGGACCGCACCGGGGACATCTCCCCCGAGCTGTGCCGCTCCTCGGGCCTACGCGACCAGTGAGCCGGTGCCCGGCTGGCAACGCGGACCCGCTGTCGCCACCCGCGGCGGTTTCCCAGGGGATGCAGGAAGTTTGAACCTCCCCACGGCAAGCACGCCATGGGGGGGTTCACATTGCCATGGGGAGATCCGGGTGATGAGTGCTGGAGACGCCGACGGTCCGCCACAGGTACGGCGAACATGTCCGGCATGCACCGAGCTGCTTGTGGCCGATCTTCGTCCCCAGGAGGTGCAGGTGCTCGCACAGCCGAGCGCCACGGGTGGGACCGGCGTCAGGGGGACATCGACCGCGGCGAGTGCATCCCGCCGCGTCCACCCCGACTCTCTTGGCTCGTCACCTAGTGTCGAAGCGCGAAGCCGCGCTGTGTCTGTCGACGACCCGATGGGCCTCCTCCCAAGCTGGCCCGGCTAGTGGTGGAGCGACCGCTTGACGACCACGGTGGGGGACCGGTTCCCGGACTCGTCACGGACGTCGGCGCGGATCACCAGCCGGCCAGGCCTAAGCCCGCGCAGGCTCATAGAGAAGGTTCCGCCCTCGCCCGCCCGGACCCATGCGGGGACCGCAGCCAGGCGGGTCTGCTTGCGCTGCTCGCCGACGTGGCTCCACGACCGGTCATCGCCGTCGTAGGCGAACCAGCCGCGTGCACGGTGCTGGTAGGCCTTGACCCGGACCTGGCGGAGCACGCCCGAGCCCACACCGGGGTCCTTCACCCGGCCGTTGACGGTCCGCCACGCGTGTGGGGTGGAAGACCGCGGCTGGTCCAGGCGCAGCGTTGGCTCGTCGCGGTCGACCACGGTGACGTTCCCAAGCACCATCACCGCCCGGTTACCGGCCATGTCGCGCAGGCGCACCTTCACGGCGAAGGTCCCCAGGTCGTCGTAGGCGTGCGTGACCTGATCGCCGTCGGGCCAGGACCTGAAGCCGTTACCTTCACCCCAGTTGAGGTCGCGGACGATGTCGGCGTCGGGCGTCTTGTCGTCGAACAGGGCGTTCTGGACGACCTCGACGACCAGCGGCCCCTGACTTTCGGAGTCGACGGCCGAGATCAGCACGAAGTCCCCGGTGGGAGGCGTGTCGTCGACGGCTGCGAGCGCCTCGGCCGGGAAAGACAACGTGGATGAAACGACGGCGAGCATCACAGCAGCACTCATGCGACACCGGCAGCGAAGAGCCTGGGTTGACATGTGGGACCTCCTCGGACCACAGCGTGACACGAGCACCCCACTGCGGTCCCCAGGCTCGCCGTCCACCTGCTACGGCTGTGTCGACGTCCCTGGCCTCCTCCAACGCGTCCCGCACATGGTGGACGAAGGCGGCGAGGACGTCACGGCTCGGCGCCAGCCCGAGTGTGCCGGATGCACCAAGGGACCTGGTACGCCGTAGCGCGCGGCTCGCCGCGTGGCCGACTTCGGCAGATCCGCCCGACCCGGGTCAATCGGCGTCCCGTGAGGACCACGCCGCGGCGGCCGGGGCGGCCAGGGCGCTGCCGAGCTCAGCGACCATGCAGACGTCGTCGACCCGGACCACGATCGTGGGGTGGGCCCGAGGTGTCGAGGAGCAGCTCTTCCTCGACCCCGATCTTGCGGATACTCATGCGCTACCCGTGGCCCTGGATGCCGGCGAGGAGCTGGCGGGCCATCACGATCCGTTGCACCTGGTTGGTGCCCTCGTAGATCTGCGTGACTTTGGCGTCGCGCATCATCCGCTCGACCGGGTAGTCCCGGCTGTAGCCGTAGCCGCCGAGCACCTGGACGGCGTCGGTGGTCACCGCCATGGCGGTGTCGGAGGCGAAGCACTTGGCGGCAGCTCCGAAGAAGGTCAGGTCGTCGTCGTCGCGCTCGGAGCGGCCGGCAGCGGCGTAGGTCAGCTGACGGGCAGCCTCCACTTTCATGCCCATGTCGGCGAGCAGGAACTGCAGACCCTGGAAGTCCGCGATCGGCCTGCCGAACTGCCGACGCTCCTTGGCGTAGCCGAGCGCGTAGTCAAGGGCCCCTTGGGCGATACCCACGGCCTGCGCGGCGATGGTCACCCGGGTGTGGTCAAGCACCTGCATGGCGGTCGCGAACCCGGTGCCCTCAGGGCCGATTATCCGGTCGGCTGGCAGCCTCACGTTGTCGAGGTAGACCTCCCGGGTCGGCGAACCTTTGATGCCCAGCTTCTTCTCCGGGGCTCCGAAGGACACCCCCTCGTCGGACTTCTCCACCACGAACGCCGAGACCCCCGCAGCCCGCTGCGCGGTGTCGGTGACCGCGAAGACGGTGTAGAACTCCGAGACGCCGGCATTGGTGATCCAGCGCTTGATCCCGTTCAAGGTCCAACCCGCTCCTTCGCGGACCGCCCGGGTCCTCATCGCGACGGCGTCCGATCCCGCCTCGGGCTCGGAGAGGCAGTAGGAAAACATGGCCTGATTGGCAGCCAGTGGAGTGAGGTACCTCTTCTTCAGCTCCTCGGAGCCCGACACGATCACGGCCAGCGAGCCGAGCTTGTTCACCGCCGGGATCAACGACGACGACGCGCACGCCCTGGCGACCTCCTCGATCACGATGCACGTGGCAAGCGCATCGGCGCCCGCGCCGCCGTACTCCTGCGGCACGTGCGGGGCGGCGAAGTCCGAGGCGGCCAGGGCGTCGTACGCCGCCTGCGGAAACTCACCGGACTCGTCCACCTGTGCGGCGGCCGGGGCCACCTTCGCGTCGCAGACCGCCCGCACCGCCTCGCGGACGGCCTGGTGCTCCTCGGACAGGGCGTACAGGGGGTACTCACTCATGGTCGGATTCTACTGCTCGGTAACCCGCGGTCTCGACCGGCGTTGGTCACGCTCGGATAGCGTCGACCACATGCCTGCCGACTTCACGGGACCGTCCTGGCTCGATCCGCACCATATCCGGTTCATGCTCACCGACTGTCACACCTGGGCCGTGGTCGGGCTGAGCGGCGACCCCAGCCGTACGGCGTACCGCATCGCTCGACTCCTGCAGGACAAGGGCAAACGCATCGTGCCCATCCATCCGGACGCGCCGGTGGTGCTCGGCGAGCAGGGCTATCCTACGCTCGCCGAGGCTCCGTTCCCGATCGATGTCGTCGACTTCTTCCGACGCTCGGAAGCCGCCGGCGAATTCGCCGACCAGGCCGTTGCCGTCGGAGCGAAGGGCGTCTGGTTCCAGCTCGGGGTGACCGACGTGGCCGCCCACCAGCGCACCGTATCCGCAGGCCTGCGGATGGTGATGGACACGTGTCCCGCGATCGAGTGGCCACGACTGTCCAAGGATGTCGCCTGATGACCTACCCCGAGACTCGCCGCGACGACACCGTCGACGTGCTGCACGGCCACGAGATCTCCGATCCGTACCGCTGGCTGGAGGACCCTGACTCCGAGGAGACCAAGGCGTGGGTCCGGACGCAGAACGAGCTGAGCCGCAGTCATCTCGACTCCCTCGCCTCGCGGCCGTGGTTCCACCGCACCCTGCTCGACCTCGTCGGGATGCCGCGGGCCGGCACCCCCGCGCGCGTCGGTGACCGCTACCTGGTCTCGCGCAACGAAGGCACGCAGCAGCAAGACCAGTGGCACGTCGCCGACAGCCTCGTGGACCTGAAGGACGGCGGTCGCCTGCTGATCGACCCGAACACGTTCTCGGCCGACGGCACCTCGTCTCTGGCGTGGTACGACGAGAGCCGTGACGGCCGGCTCCTCGCCTACCAGGTCAGTGACGGAGGCAGCGACTGGACGACGCTCCGGGTTCGGGACATCGCCAGCGGGGACGACCTCGACGACGAGCTGACCAAGGTCAAGTTCAGCGCCGCGACCTGGCTGCCCGACGACCGCTCGTTCCTCTACGTGCACTTTCCGACCGAGGGATCCGGTCGCGGCACAGAGGCGACCGCGCTGCCCGCAGGTCGCCTTCGCAGGCACGTGCTCGGGACCTCCCAGGACGACGACGCCCTGGTCTGGGAGCTGCCCGAACACCCCACCGTGATCCCCCAGCCGAAGCTGTCCCATGACGGGCGCTGGCTGGTGCTGCACCTTGCCGAGGGCACGTCGGAGAAGAACAGGCTGTGGGTCTATCCGGTCTCGACCGACGACGGCACCAGCGCGCTCGGTGAACCGATCAGGCTTTTCGATCAGGCCAGCGCCATGGTGCAGTTCGTGCGCTCGGACGGTGACGGCCTCTATCTCCACACCGATGCGGACGCCCCGCTTGGCCGCGTCGTGCGGGTCGACCTGAGTGCTTCCGGCGTCCCCGCGCTGGTGGACGTCGTGCCCGAGTCCGGCTCGGCTCTCGAGTCGGTCACGGCCGCAGGCGACGAGCTGCTGACGGTGCACCTCGTCGACGCCCAGCCGCGGATCGCCCGTCACTCGCTGGACGGGTCGGAGATCGGCACCGTCGACGTGAGTGGTGGCGCGGTCGTCGCCGTGGACGGGCAGGCGGGTCGCCACGAAGCCTTCATCGGTCTGACCTCGGTGACCGCGCGGGTGACGGCGTACCAGCTGCTGCTGCCCTCGGGCGAGGTGTCGCTCGTCGACGGTCTCGCCCCGGAGGGACCGGTCTCCTGGCAGGCGCCGGACGTCACCGTCGAGCGCAGGCGCGCGGCCAGCCCGGACGGCACGGACGGCACGGAGGTGCCATACTTCCTTGTGCGCCGCAGTGACGTGGCGCTCGACGAGCCGCGACCCACACTGCTCTACGGGTACGGCGGCTTCCACATCCCTGTGCTGGCTGACTTCCGCCCGACGTTCGCGGGGTGGGTCGCTGCGGGCGGCGTGCTGGCGATCGCCAACCTGCGCGGAGGAAGCGAGTACGGCGCCGACTGGCACGACGCGGGTCGGCTGAAGGTCAAGCAGAACGTCTTCGACGACTTCGCGGCCGTCGGCGACCACCTCGTGGCGCAAGGGGTCACGCGCCATGACCAACTCGCGCTGCACGGCGGCAGCAACGGTGGCCTGCTCGTCGGCGCAACCCTGCTGCAGCGGCCGGATCTAGCCGCGGTGGCGCTGCCGTCCGTCGGGGTGTTGGACATGCTGCGTTTCCACCTCTTCACGATCGGCGCGGCGTGGACCTCCGACTACGGATCGCCGGATGACCCGGAGATGTTCGAGAGCCTGCTGGCTTACTCGCCGCTGCACAACGTGGTCGACGGCGGGTCCTACCCCGCCACGCTGGTGCTCACCGGCGACCACGACGACCGGGTGGTGCCTGCGCACAGCTTCAAGTTCACCGCCGCGCTGCAGCGTGCCCAGGCCGGCGAGGCGCCGGTGCTCGCCCGGATCGAGCCCTCCACCGGACACGGGCTCGGCAAACCGTCTGCGGTCGTCGCGGCCGAGTGCGCCGACCTGCTCGCCTTCGCGGCCGAGCACACCGGCCTGGTGCCTCGCTGACCGACTGGGGGTTTACCAGGGGATGCAGGCAAATGGAACCTCCCCATGGAGAAATTGCAATGGGGAGGTTCAAACATCCGGCATCCCCTGGTAAACCCCCGCCGGGCCTAGAAGCCGAGCTGACGGCCTAGGTCATCGCGGACGGCTCGGCCCTTCTCCCGTGCGGCGACCGCCAGAGCAGCCTGGAAGTCGACCATCCTGGCCCGGAGTCGCTCATCGGAGACGGCGAGGATGCGTACGGCGAGCAGGCCAGCGTTGCGGGCGTTGCCGACCGCCACGGTGGCGACCGGGACACCGGCCGGCATCTGCACGATGGAAAGCAACGAGTCCATCCCGTCGAGGTGCTCCAGGGCCACCGGCACGCCGACCACCGGGAGCGGCGTGACCGCGGCGAGCATCCCCGGCAGGTGCGCGGCGCCGCCGGCACCGGCGATGACCACCCGGAGCCCGCGGTCCGCCGCCTCCCGGCCGTAGGCCAGCATCTCCTCGGGCATCCGGTGCGCGGAGACGACGTCGGCCTCGTGCGCGACACCGAACTCCTCGAGCGCCTCGGCCGCCGCCCTCATGGTGGGCCAGTCGGAGTCCGATCCCATCACGATCCCGACGCGCACGACGTCGTCCCGGGGTTGCGTCATGGCAGTCACTCGCTCTCTTCGCCGAGGTCGCCGAGTTCGCCGAGATCGCCGAGGTCGCCGCGGAACCAGGCGGCCGCGTGGTGAGCCCGATCTCGGACGTCGTCGAGGTCGTCGCCGAACGCCGTGACATGGCCGACCTTGCGACCGGGCGACACGGGCTTGCCGTAGAGGTGCACCTTGAGCCGCGGATCCCGCGCCATCACGTGCGGGTAGCCGGCGTACAGGTCCTCCGACAGCACACCGCGGTCGCCGCCGAGGATGTTGACCATCACCGTCCACGGCGCCCGGATCGACGGCGAGCCCAGCGGCAGGTCCAGCACCGCCCGCAGATGGTTCTCGAACTGGCTGGTGACCGCACCGTCCATCGACCAGTGGCCGGTGTTGTGCGGCCGCATCGCGAGCTCGTTGACCAGCACGCGGCCGTCAGCGGTCTCGAAGAGCTCGACGGCGAGCACGCCGGTCACGTCGAGCTCGCCGGCGACCGTCATCGCGATCCGCTGGGCCAGGACCGACAGCTCCGGGTCCAGGTCAGGAGCGGGGGCGACCACCTCCCAGCAGACGCCGTCCCGCTGGACCGACTGGACCACCGGGTACGTCGCCATCTGTCCTGAAGGCGAGCGAGCCACGAGAGCCGACAGCTCGCGACGGAAGTCGACCTTCTCCTCAGCCAGGATCTGGACACCTGCCGAAGCCGCCGCGGCAAACGCCTCCGCCGCACCGGCCCTGTCGGCGACCACCCACACGCCGTTGCCGTCGTAGCCCCCCCTCGTGGCCTTGAGGACGATCGGGAAGCCGTCGACAGACCGGGCGAATCGCGCGACCTCCGCAGCGCCCGAGACGACCGCGTGGCGCGGGCACGGCACACCGAGCTCGGTCAGCCGCGCCCGCATGACCGCCTTGTCCTGCGCATGCACGAGGGCCGACGGGCCGGGACGACAGGCAAGCCCCTCAGCAGACAGGGAGTGCAGGTGCTCGGCGGGGACGTGTTCGTGGTCGAACGTGACGACCTCGCAGCCTTCCGCCACCTTGCGAAGCGTGTCGACGTCGCGGTAGTCACCGACCAGGGTGTCCGGCACGACCTGGGCCGCGGAACAACCGTCATCCTCGGCGAGCAGCCTGACCCGGACACCGAGCGACACAGCGGCCTGCGCCATCATCCGGGCCAGCTGCCCGCCACCGACCACCGCGACGGCCGGCGACGCGCGCAGGCCGCGCGAGGAGGGCGGCGCTGAGGTCACGCGCCGAGCCTATCGGCAGGTGTCAGCAGGCAGACTTGGCCTGGTCGAGGTAGACCGGAGGGGCGATCTCGAAACGCAGGCCCTGCCCGCGGATGGTGGTGATCAGGCTCGGCCGGCGGGTGTCGTCGCCGAGCTTGCGTCGCAGCCAGCCCAGGTGCACGTCGATGGTCTTCGCCGAGGTCCAGAAGGTGGTCTGCCACACGTCACGCATGAGCTCCTCACGTGTGACGATCTCGCCCGGCCGACGGATCAGCGCGTGCAACAGGTCGAACTCCTTGTTTGAGAGCCGCAGCTCCTCGGTGTCACGCCAGACCCGGCGGGCAGCCGTGTCGACCTTCACCCCCTGCACAGTCATCATGAGAGAAAGATAAGGACGTACAGGGTCCTGCGTCGCAGGTCGGAGAAGATTGACCCGGAATGACTACCTGTCGCTAGTCACATGGGTCCGGTCCGGTCCGGTCCGGTCCGGCGAGACGGCCGGGTCAGGGACGCCGGACCGCGACGGGTTCGACGATCCCGAAGCCGCGCAGCGGCCGGGCTGGCAACGCCTGTGTCTCGAAGTCTCCGACCGGCAGCAACGCCGCAGTGGCAGGGTCGGTGATCACCCGGTTGCGCCGGGCGACGGCCGTGAGCCGGGAAGCCATGTTGACCGGTGGGCCGAACACGTCGCCGAGGCGCATCACCACCGGACCGGTCGAGATACCGATCTTCACGTCCGGGAGTCGCTTGTCCCGACCGATCACAGTGACGATGTCCAGTGCGATGTCCATGCCCCGGCCTGGGTCGTCGGCGATGAACAGCACGGAGTCACCCAGTGTCTTGATCACGCGGCCGTGCTGGCCGGCGACCACGTCGGCACACCGGGACTCGAAGACCTCCACCATGTCGCCGATGCGGTTCTCGTCCATCTCGTTGGACAGCGCGGTGAAGCTGACCAGGTCGGCGAACCCGACGGTCACCTCGACGGTGTGCAGGTCCTCGTCGTTCGCCCCCAACGACTCGACCCGGTCGACGGCGGCAGCAAGGTGGCGACGCCAGGCGTAGAGCAGCAGCTGCTCGAACGGTAGGCCGACCTGGTCCGCGATCCGCAGCGCGCTGCCGATCCGGCTGCCGGTGGCCTGGTCCCCTGACTCGAGCTGCTCGACACGTGTGGAGAGGATGCCCACCTGCCAGTCGGCGAGCCGGGCCATCGTCGCTCCCACCGCGCGGGTGAGCTGCACGGCGGTGTCGAGGTCGATCGTGCCTTCTCGCACCGAGCCGACGATGAGCTGGAGCGCTTCCACATCGGTGTCGGTGAACGCCGCGAAGTCTCCGGCGTCGGGGAAGCCCAGGGCCCGCCACAGCCGACGGGCGTCCTCCACGCTCACGCCTGCCGATGCCGCCACCGACGCACTCGTCAGATGGGGTGCGTCGCCGAGCAGCGCGCTCTCGAGCTGCTCGCGGTCGAACGGCGGTTCAGGACCCGTCATCGGCATAGGGCGTGCCCGGTGCCGAGAGCCGGTGCAGCTCCTCGGCGACCTGCATCTGCACCCGCTCGACGTTCGGGATGTCGTGCAGCTGCACCTGGCCGGTCTCGCTGGCGTCGGAGACCACCAGGGTGCCGCAGCCGAAGACGCGGTCGATGATCCCGATGTCGAAGTCGACTCCGCTGATCCGGTTGAGCGGGATGGTCCGACCCTGCTTGGCGACGAAGCCGCTGCGCGCGATGAACCGGCGGTTCGTGAAGGTGTACGACGTCGTCAGCCAGGCGATGAAGGGCTTGACCACCCACCACAGGGCGACCAGGAAGGCCAACCCCCACAACACCGCCTGCACCAGCGGATCGGCGTTGCCTGCATCCGGAAGCACCGAGGACACGAACCCGGTGACCGCCGCGAGCACGATCAGCAGTAGCGCCGGGACGAGCAGTGCCTTGACGTGGGTACGCGTCGAGACGACCACGCGCTCACCCTCGTTGAGGAGCCGGCCGGGAAAGGACACGCGCGCATCTTCGCACGTGGGACGCCCGTCATCGAGGACGGACGTGGACCACATCGCCGGCGCCGAGCACCAGCGTTCCGCTCAAGGTCTGCACCTGCAGCCGACCGTCGGCATCCACCCCGGTGGCGCGCCCGTCCGCATGATCGCCCGAGGGAAGGTCGACACGCACATCACCTCCGACGGTGCCGCAGACCGAGAGGTACGCCGCACGCAGTCCCCCTGCAGCGTCGCCCCCGGCCGCCCGCCACGCGTCGTAGTGCTCGGCCAGGGCATCGAGCACGTGCAGCATCAGGTGCGTCCGGTCCACCGCCCTCCCCGTCGCCAGGTGCAGCGAGGTGGCCGTCGGCACCGGCAGCTCGGCACCGGTCGTCGACACGTTGAGCCCGATCCCTACGACGGCACCGGCAGCAGCGGCGCGACTGGGTAGGTCCACCCGCTCGACGAGGATCCCGGCGACCTTGGCCGGCCCGACCAGCACGTCGTTGGGCCACTTCAGCACGGCATCCGCCCCGCAGCCGCGGCGTACCGCATCCACGACCGCGACCCCCGCCAGCAGCGGCAACCACGGCCAGCGCGCCACCGGGACGCCCTCGGGGGTGAGCAGCACCGACAGGGTGAGTGCGGACCGAGCCGGCGTCACCCACGACCGGTCCAACCGGCCACGGCCCGCGCTCTGGTGCTCGGCCACGACTACGAGCCCCTCGGTGGCCCCACCGCGGGTCCGGGCCGCGACGTCAGCATTGGTCGACGCGGACTCGGGGACGACCTCGACCCGCCACCTCCCTCCTGCCGTCCGGGCACGGAGTGTCTCGACATCCAGCGGCGGACGGGTGGGGGTGGAGTCCGAGGGGATCGGAGGGTCGGTCGGCACAGGCACTACATTGACGCAACCGAGCACGAGAGAGGTGAGCCATCCCGTGAGCCAAGGAGCAGCGACCCATCCCGGCGAGGGCACCGAGGTGCCCGGCGACATCGATATCCACACCAGCGCCGGCAAGGCCGCCGACCTCACCCGCCGGCTCGACGAGGCGGTGCACGCCGGATCCGAGCGGGCCATCGAGAAGCAGCACGCCAAGAACAAGCTGACCGCCCGCGAACGGATCGATGAGCTGCTCGACGACGGCTCGTTCGTCGAGCTGGACGAGCTCGCGCGACACCGGTCCACCGCGTTCGGGATGGAGGCGAACCGCCCGTACGGCGACGGTGTGGTCACCGGCTACGGCACCATCGACGGTCGGCAGGTGTGTGTGTTCGCCCAGGACTTCACTGTCTTCGGTGGCTCCCTCGGCCAGGTGTTCGGCGAGAAGATCGTCAAGGTGATGGACCTGGCGATGAGGACCGGCTGCCCGGTGATCGGCATCAACGACTCCGGCGGCGCCCGGATCCAGGAAGGTGTCGTCTCGCTGGGCCTCTACGGCGAGATCTTCCGTCGCAACGTGCACGCGTCCGGGGTGATCCCGCAGATCTCGCTGATCATGGGCCCGTGCGCCGGCGGCGCGGTGTACTCCCCCGCTGTCACCGACTTCACGGTGATGGTCGACCAGACCTCGCACATGTTCATCACCGGACCTGACGTCATCAAGACCGTCACGGGTGAGGACGTGTCGATGGAGGATCTCGGCGGCGCCCGCTCGCACAACACGAAGTCCGGCAACGCCCACTACCTGGGCTCCGACGAGTCCGACGCGATCGACTACGTCAAGGCGCTGATCTCCTACCTGCCACAGAACAACCTCGACGAGCCGTTCGTCTACGACGACCCGGCGGATCTCGAGATCAACGACACCGACCATGGCCTCGACACGCTGATCCCGGACTCGCCCAACCAGCCCTACGACATGCACACCGTGATCGAGTCGGTCCTCGACGACCAGGAGTTCCTCGAGGTGCAGGCCCTGTTCGCCCCGAACATCGTGGTCGGCTTCGGCCGCGTCGAGGGCCGGCCCGTCGGGGTGGTCGCCAACCAGCCGATGCAGTTCGCGGGGACCCTCGACATCGACGCCTCCGAGAAGGCGGCGCGGTTCGTCCGCACCTGCGACGCGTTCAACGTCCCGGTGCTGACCTTCGTGGACGTCCCCGGCTTCCTGCCCGGCACGGACCAGGAGTGGAACGGAATCATCCGTCGTGGCGCCAAGCTGATCTACGCCTACGCCGAGGCGACGGTGCCGCTCGTCACGATCATCACCCGCAAGGCGTACGGCGGCGCCTACGACGTCATGGGTTCCAAGCACCTCGGCGCCGACATCAACGTGGCCTGGCCGACCGCCCAGATCGCCGTGATGGGAGCCCAGGGTGCCGTGAACATCCTGTATCGCAAGGAGCTGTCAGACGCCTCCGCCGCCGGCAACGAGGAGGCCACACGTGCCGAGCTCGTCACCGACTACGAGGACACCCTGGCGAACCCGTACCTCGCTGCTGAGCGCGGCTACATCGACGCCGTGATCCATCCGCACGAGACCCGCAGCGAGATCGTCCGAGCCCTGCGGCTGCTCCGATCCAAGCGGGCGACGCTGCCGCCGAAGAAGCACGGGAACATCCCGCTGTGAGCGACGGGGCCGAGCGAGGAACGAGCGAGCGACCGAACGAACGATCCAATGCAGCGAACGGCATCGAAGCGGCTTCGCCGCTCCCTCACGTTCCGGAGAGCCCAAGCGACCCCGTCGCAGACTCCCAGGCGGCTTCGCCGCTCCCTCACGTTCCGGAGAACCCAAGCGACCCCGTCGCAGACTCCCCGGCCTTCTTCGTGATCCGGGGCGAGGCGAGCGACGAGGAGGTCGCCGCCCTAGTCGCGGTGCTCGGCGGCCTGGCCGGCTCGGCGACTCCACCCGCGAATCGGCGGCGACCGGAGTGGTCGGCGCCGCACCGGCTGGTGCGCACCGCGCAAGCCTCGGGAGCGGGAAGGTGGCGCTCCAGCGCGTTGCCAACCTAGTGCTGCGCGTGGATGCGCAGAGGCCGTTGGCCGCTCAAGTTCGGGTATGGCGGATCGACCGAAGCAGTCGAAGCCGGTTTGGGGAGTCCGGCACGCAGCAGGTGGCTGGGATCCTCCCCGAAGCACCCCCCGGTTCCCACCGAGTGGCACCGGGTGGCACCGGGTGGCACCGGCGGAACCGGCCAAGACCGCCCCGAGATCCTAAAGGAGGGCCGACCGAGAGAACCATCAGGTGTTGCCCGGCTAGCGACCCAGGCGGGCGTAGGCGGACTCGGTCCGGTCCTTGTCGCGTCGCCACCAGTCCTCGTTCTCGCGGTACCACGCGACCGTCTGCTCGATCCCGGCACGGACGTCGCGGTACTGGGGTTCCCAGCCGGTCTCCGCTCGGAGCTTCGAGGCGTCGATGGCGTAGCGCAGGTCGTGACCGGGCCGGTCGGACACGGGCTCGAACCAGTCCGCGGGCTTGCCCATGATCTCCAGGAGCATCGTGATGATCTGCCGGTTGTTCTGCTCCCCGTCGGCACCGATGAGGTAGGTCTCGCCAGGCCTGCCCTTCTCGA
>JBPCND010000093.1:0-3997 GCA_051001655.1 Nocardioides sp.
CCATGGCGGAGTCCCGGTGGCTCTCCGGGATCGCCGGCGGTCCCGTGCTCCTGGAGGCCGAGAACCTCCAACGCACCTGCTCGTTTAAGATCCGGGGTGCATACCTGCGGATGTCGCGTCTCTCGGAGGCCGAGCGCGTCCACGGTGTCGTGGCGGCCAGTGCGGGCAACCATGCGCAGGGCGTGGCAATGGCCGCGAAGCTGCTCGGCATCAAGGCGACCGTGTTCATGCCCGACGGCGCGCCGATCCCGAAGGAGAAAGCGACCCGTGGGTACGGCGCGGAGGTGATCTTCCACGGACAGAACATCGACGAGGCGTTGGTGGCCGCACGCGCCTTCGAGGCCGAGACCGGGGCCGTCCTGATCCACCCGTTCGACCACCGGGACATCGTCACCGGCCAGGGGACCTGTGGCCTGGAGATTCTCGACCAGTGCCCTGGGGTGAAGACGGTGGTGGTGTCCACCGGTGGGGGCGGCTTCATCGCCGGCATCGCGACGGCGATCAAGGCGAAGCGCCCAGATGTGCGGGTGGTAGGCGTCCAGGCCGAAGGCGCTGCGTCGTTCCCCACCTCCCTCTCCCAAGGCCGCCCCGTCCCCCTCACCTCGATGGCCACGATGGCGGACGGCATCGCGGTGGGCTGTCCCGGCGACGTACCCTTCCGGGCCGTCCAGGAGCACGTCGACGAGATCGTCACGGTCAGCGAGGAGTCCCTGTCGCGGGCACTGCTGATGCTGCTCGAGCGGGCCAAGCTGGTGGTCGAACCAGCGGGCGCGGCGGCGGTGGCTGCCGTTATCGACGCCCCCGACCGGTTCGAGACCCCAGCGGTGGCCGTGCTCTCCGGTGGGAACGTCGACCCCCTGCTGCTGATGAGAGTGATCCGGCACGGCATGGCGGCCGCCGGACGGTACCTGTCGTTCAAGGTCAGGATCCCCGACCTGCCGGGGGGTCTGGCGCGGCTGCTCGGTGAGCTCGCCGCGGTCAAGGCCAACGTGCTCGACGTGGTGCACGAGCGGACCTCGATGCACCTGCACCTCGACGAGGTGGAGGTGGCGCTGCAGGTGGAGACCCGGGGCGACGAGCACGCCACGCAGGTGCTGAGCCGGCTGCGCGAGTGCGGCTACCACGTGTCGGAGTAGGCGCGCAGGCGTGCGGATACGCCGAGTCGACCGGTGTGCGGCGTGCGGATACGCCGAGTCGACCGGTGTGCGGCGTGCGGATGCGCCGACTCGACCGGTGTGTGGCGGTGTGGTCAGTCCCGGAAGGGCACGGCGTCCACGATCTCGACCTTGAGCTCCTTGCCGTTCGGGGCCTCGTAAGTGACGGTGTCGCCCTTCCTCGAGCCGAGGATGGCGGCGCCCAGCGGAGACTGGGGGGAGTACACCTGGGTGCCGTCCGCGAACTCCTCCATCTCCCGGGCTCCGAGCAGGAACATCTCGGAGTCGGAGTCGCCGACGAACCGGGTGGTGACGGTCATCCCGGGCTTGACCACGCCATCGTCCGCGGCCGGGGTCCGGTCTGCGTTACGGAGCACCTCCTCGAGCTGCCGGATCTGGCTCTCCAGCTTGCCCTGCTCCTCGCGCGCAGCGTGATAGCCGCCGTTCTCCTTCAGGTCGCCCTCGTCACGGGCCGCGGCGATCTTGGCGACGACGTCTGATCTCGTGTCGTCCTTCATCTGCGCGAGCTGGGTGGTCAGTGCCTCGAAGGCCCTCTCGGTGAGCCAGATCACGCTGGCGTCGCTGGGCTGGGTCACGATAGTGGTGCTCCTGTGCTGGTCGGGGGTCCGGGGGTCGCGCCGTGGATATGCGGACGCAGGCGGCCGGGTCGTTGCAGGCAAGTGACCCAGCCTACCAACGGGACAGGTGTGGACCCCAATCGTCGCCGGTTCGCCGGCTGGCTGCTGTGACACCAACGGACGTCTGATCGGGTCGCTGAACCGTCCGTAGGTGCCACAGCGCGGTCCGGGGTGGGGGGTCGCGGCGCCGGGGTCAGCGACGCCGGTTCTGCTCCTCGGTGGTGCAGCCCACCATCTGGACCGATGTCGCCTCCCGTTCGGTGCGGATGGTCCGGTCCAGCGTGGCCCGGTCGGGGAGACCAGGCCCGACGGCGACATCGCGCTCACCCACGATCGTGTGGTCGGCGGCCGAGGCCCGCAGCAGACAGCTCGCCTCCACCTCGGCGGAGCGTCGTACGACGGTGAAGCGGACATCGACCGCGTGCTGGTCGACGACGTCGAACGAGACCAGGTCCGACCGCGCCATCGGGCGGCCGTGGACGAGCACCACCCAGGCCAGCCACGCGAGGCCCAGGCCGGCCACGACGACGACCAGGGCGACCAGGGCCGTGGCCCGCAGCGCGTGCGGAGCGCCGTACCGCTCGGCCAGGTCGACCGAGCCGGAGGAGTCGGGGGCGGGCGGAGTCACAGCGCCATCCTAGGATTGGGCCCATGCTGCGGTTGATGCACGTCCACGCGCACCCCGACGACGAGTCGAGCAAGGGTGCTGCCACCACGGCGAGGTACGTCGCCGAAGGGGTCGACGTGCATGTCGTCACCTGCACCGGGGGTGAGCGTGGTTCGATCCTCAACCCGAAGATGGACCGCCCCGACGTGCTCGCGAACATGAGCGAGATCCGTCGGCAGGAGATGGACCGGGCGCGGGAGATCCTCGGTGTGCGGCAGGACTGGCTGGGCTTCGTGGACTCCGGGTGGCCGGAGGGCGACCCCAAGCCGCCGCTGCCCGAGGGATGCTTCGCCCTGATCCCGGTCGAGCAGGCCGCCGAGCCGCTGGTGAGGCTGATCCGGGACTTCCGGCCGCAGGTGATGACGACCTACGACGAGAACGGTGGCTACCCGCACCCGGACCACATCATGTGCCACACGGTGAGCGTCGCTGCCTTCGAGGCCGCGGGCGACCAGGACCGCTACCCCGACGCCGGTGAACCGTGGCAGCCGTCGAAGCTGTACTACCACGCCGGGTTCCACTTCGATCGCACGGTTGCGCTGCACGAGGCGATGATCGGCCGCGGTCTCGAGTCGCCCTACGCGGAGCGGCTCGCGGACTGGAAGCCGGACCTGGCGCGGGCGAACAAGATCACGACCCGGGTGCCGTGCGCGGACTACTTCCCGGTCCGCGATCGCGCGCTCCTCGCCCATGCCACCCAGATCGACCCCGACGGCGCCTGGTTCGCCTGCCCGCTGAAAGTGCACCAGGACGCCTGGCCGACCGAGGACTACGAGCTCGCCCGCAGCCTGGTCGACGTGGACATCCCCGAGCAGGATCTGTTCGCCGGGGTTCGTGAGGCAGTTGAGAGGATGGGGGCATGACGACGTTCGCAGGCATCGTGTCCTTGATCGTGCTGGCCGTGGTCGCTGTCGTCGAGGGGCCGGCGCCGGAGGACGTCAAGGCGGGCTGGCTCGGGTTAGGGGTGTTCGTGGCTCTCGCCGCGGCGGTGGCGTTCCTGGGTTTCAGTCTGCGCAAGCACCTCAGGAAGGTGGACTTCGAGGAAGCGCCCGACCGCGACAGCGACAGGGGCGGGACGCCGCCGGTCTGAAGGCCGTTCAGCCGGTCCTGACCAGGCGCACGAGGCAGTCGTACGCCGTGCGCTCCGGCTCGCCGCGGTGGTCCTCTGCCGCCGAGACCACACGGGCCACGCGCTCGGCTCGTTCCACCTCGAACCGCTCGCCGTCCAACGCCGCCAGCACGTCCTCGGCGGTAAAGAGCACGGACGCGTCCTGAGGTCCGCCGGTGCCTTCCGTGAGGTTCGTGGTGTCGTGTGCCACCAGGAAGAACGTGCCGCCGTGGTCGAGGGCGCCGAAGGCGCGGCGACACGCGTCGTGGAGCTGGTCGACGGGGAGCTGGAGGTAGTCGATCAGCACCAGGTCGAAGCCTACCGGGGCTGGCTGCCACTCGAGCACGTCGGCGTGCACCCAGTCGAGGGGCAGGTCACGGCCGCGTGGATGACGTGACTGGACCTCGCGGCCCTTGGCCAGGCCGGTCCG
>JBPCND010000094.1:0-5282 GCA_051001655.1 Nocardioides sp.
CGTCCGCATCGGTGCAGGCCTGCGTTACGGAGACCTGACCGATGCGCTGCACCGCGCCTGCCTGGCACTGCCCAACACGGGATCGCTTCCACACATCTCCGTGGTGGGCTCCTGTGCGACAGGCACCCACGGTTCGGGCACGCAGAACCGCATTCTCTCGGCGGGCGTCAGGTCGTTGACCATGGTGACCGCCGGCGGGGGCATCATGACCGCCGACCGCGGCTCGCACGGTGACGACTACTCGGGGGTCCTGCTCTCCCTGGGCAGGCTCGGCATCGTCACGGAGCTCGTCCTCGAGCTGGTCCCCGCGTTCGAGGTGGCTCAGACCGTCGTCGAGGACGTCGAGGAGGAGGTGGTCGAGGAGCAGCTGTCGGCGATCCTGTCGGCGGCGTACAGCGTCAGCATCTTCACCGACTGGCGGTCGGGGCGTCTGCAGGTCTGGGTGAAGGAGAGGGTCGGCCGCCCCGGCGCCTGGGCGGGCAGTCCGGTCTGGGGCGGCCGGCCGGCCGACGGCCCGCGTCACCCGATCGAGGGCATGCCGCCGCGGAACGCCACCACACAGCTCGGGATACCCGGCCCGTGGAGTGAACGGCTGCCCCACTTCCGCCTCGACTTCACCCCGAGCAGCGGGGCAGAGCTGCAGTCGGAGTACGTCGTGCCGGCATCCGAGGCAGCTGCGGCGTGGCAGGCACTCGGTGCCGTGCGGGAGAGGATCGCCGGGGTCCTCCAAGTGTCGGAGATCCGCTCCATCGCGGCGGACGACCTGTGGTTGAGTCCCACCGGAGGGAGCCCCGCTGTCGCGTTCCACTTCACGTGGATCCCTGACAAGCAAGCGGTGCTCCCGGTCGTCGCGGTCGTCGAGCAGCAGCTTGCGCCCTTCGGGGCCCGGCCACACTGGGCGAAGGTCTTCAGCACCTCACCGGGCGAGCTGGCGAGCCTCTATCCACGGATGGGCGCCTTCCGGCGGCTGGTCACGGCAATGGACCCGGCGGGTGTCTTCGGCAACGAGCTCGTCGACCGCTGGATCGGTCTCCGCTGAGTCGCCGAAGTGGACGTGTCAGCATGGTGTGATGAGCACTGACAAGCTGACAGGGCAGCAGATCGCCGATGAAGGACCGGAGGGGTGGGTCCACCTCCTCGGTGGCCTGCAGACCCGCATCCGGACCCCTGACTTCGCGACTGGTCTCTCGGTCCTCAACGCCATCGGTTCGGCAGCCGAGAAGATGGACCACCATCCGGACCTCGACCTGCGCTACGCCCACCTCGATGTCCGGCTCACCAGTCACGACGCACGCGGGGTCACCGCCCGCGACATCCGGCTGGCCCGCACCATCTCCTCGATCGCGGCCGATGCCGGCGTGGAGATGGAGAGCGCGAGCGTCTCCCGTCTCGAGCTCTGCCTCGACACCCCGGCCCATGAGTCCGTCCTGCCGTTCTGGCGCGAGGTGCTGGCGATGGACGAGCCCCCGGCGCCCGGGTACGACGACGAGGTGCGCGACCCGTTCGGCGCTCTACCGGCCATCTGGTTCCAGACGTCCGGCAGCGAGGAGCCCCGCCAGCGCTGGCATGCCGACGTGTGGGTCGATCCCGCGCAGGTCCAGCCCCGGATCGATTCCGCGGTCGCCGCTGGGGGCACGCTCGTGAGCGAAGAGGAGGCACCGAGCTTCTGGGTGCTCGCCGACCCCGACGGAAACCAGGTGTGCCTGTGCACCTGGCAGGACCGAGAGTGACCTTCCAAGTCCGTCCCGTGGCCCGGCCAGGGCGCATGCTCGGCCGGAGCGGCGTTAGCGGGTCGATCTCGGGCGCCTGATGCCGGGGATCGACCCGGCAGCGGACAGGGGCGCCGGCTCGACGAGATGAAGCACGATGAAGAGAGCGCTCAACCCGGCGACGGTGCCGGCATCGCCGTACTACGCGCAGGGGATCGAGGTCACCGGTGCGTCCCGGACTGTCTTCGCCGAGGCCGGGCTGGGCCGTTCATGCCGCCGCGGGACCGGCCCTGCCGGTCGAACCTCCCGCCACCACGCTGCTCATGGTGCAGGCTCTGGCCGCCACTGATCTCCTGGTCGAGATCGAGGTCGTGGCGGTGGGCTGAGCTACGAGGGCTCGAGACCGAGACCCGCGGACCCGCGGACCCGCCTAGGATGGCCGGCATGGAGGCACAGGCCCAGGAACCGGGACACGGTGGAGTAGAGCGGACGGATCCGAGCCGGCTCCGGATCTCCGACGAGGACCGCCACAAGGTCACCGAGGTGCTGCGCCTCGCGGCCGGTGAGGGCCGGATCGACCTGGACGAGCTGGACGAGCGGATCGAGGCGACGTACGCCGCCAAGACCTACGGAGACCTGGTCCCTATCACGGTGGACCTTCCCGTAGCTGGTGGTTCGGCCACCGCCGCACCAGCTCCCCGTCGCGTCGGCCCGTCGGCGCCGGTGCCCGCTGTCAGTCACGGCACGTCCTTCGCGATGATGGGCGACTGCAGCCGGCACGGCGTCTGGGAGGTGCCGCTCAGGCACACTGCGTTTGCGATGATGGGTCAGGTCACCCTCGACCTGCGCGAGGCCCGGTTCGCCGGCCGCGAGGTGGTCATCGACGCCTGCGCCGTCATGGCGGGCATCGACATCGTGGTGAACCCCTCGACCCAGGTGGTCGTCGAGGGGTTCGGCGTGATGGGTGAGTTCCACGAGCGACGATCCAAGGTCGCCGCAGAGCTGACGGCCGACTCCCCGGTGGTGCGCGTGCGTGGCCTGGCGTTGATGGCCGGCGTCCGGGTGCAGCGCAAGGACCTGCCGGGTCCGTCCCGGAAGCGACTGGGACAGACCCGGTGAAGCAGCTGTCAGCGCTCGACGCGCAGTTCCTGATGGTGGAGTCCCCGACGACCACGGGTCACGTGGGCAGTCTGGTCGTGCTCGACCCGGCGACGTCGCTCGGGGGGTCGTGGGGACTCGACGACGTACGCGCGGTGATGGAGACCCGGCTGCATCTCGTCCCCCCGTTGCGTCAGCGGCTCGTGGAGGTGCCGTTCGGTCTCGGTCGGCCGTACTGGGTCGAGGACCCGCACTTCGACATCGAGTTCCATCTGCGTGAGGTCGCCCTGCCTGCACCCGGCAACCTCGAGCAGCTCGGCGAGCAGGTGGCCCGGATCCATGCCCGTCCCCTGGATCGCACCCGGCCGCTCTGGGAGGCCTACACGATCACGGGTCTGGAGGACGGCCGCGCGGCGTTCTACTCCAAGATCCATCACGCCGCGATCGACGGAGTCTCCGGAGCTGAGATCCTTGAGGCGGTGATGGACCTCGGGCCGGAGCCGCGTGATGTCGAGCCCGAGGAGCCGTCGGCCACCGACAGGATTCCTTCGTCGGCCGACCTGTTCCTGGACGGCGTCCGGCAGCTGGCGCTGAGCCCGCTCGAGCTGATGCGGACCGTCCCGAGGTCGCTGTCCTACCTCGACCAGGTGCCGGGTGCGGCGAATGTGCCGGGTGTCCGGTTGGTCAGTCAGGTGGCCGGCCGGGTCGGCAGGGTGCTCGGTCAGGACAGGGCGGAGCTCGACGGTCTGGACCTTCGCACGCCGCGCACCCCACTGAACGGTCCGATCACCGCACATCGCCGGTTCGCGTTCGGCTCGGTCCCGCTGTCGGATGTGAAGCGAGTCAAGGACCACTTCGAGATGACCGTCAACGACGTGGTGATGGCGATGACATCGGCGGCCCTGCGCAGGTGGCTGCTCGACCACGACGCGCTGCCCTCGACGCCTCTCGTGGCCGCCGTACCCGTCTCGATCCGCACCGAGGACCATCAGGGCACGCTCGGCAACCAGGTGTCGGTCATGGTGGCGGCCCTGCCGACCGACGTCGGCGACCCCGTCGCCCGCGTCGAGGCCATGCGGGAGTCGATGGTGAAGACCAAGCGACACTTCGACGCCGTGCCCGCCTCGATCCTGCAGGACCTCTCGACCGCGGTGCCGATGGCCCTGTCCGGCCTGGCCGCTCGGGCACTCTTCCGGTTGGCCACGCTCCCGGGGCTGCCGTTCAACCTCTTCGTCAGCAACGTGCCCGGTCCGCAGCTCCCGTTGTACGTCGCCGGGGCGCGCGTCGAGGGCATCTATCCGGTCTCGGCCGTCACGGACATGACCGGCGGGCTGAACATCACCCTGTTCTCCTACGACGGCCACCTCGACTTCGGGCGCATCGCCTGCCGGGAGATGGTGCCGGACGTGTGGAACCTCGTCGGGTACCTCGAGGACGCGCTGGCCGAGCTGCTGGCCGCGCTGCCGGACTAGCACCGCCGGACTAGTGGTCGCCGGACTAGATCCGCCGACCTACGGCGCGCGCGTCGCAGCCCGGGCAGCGTTGCGGGCTATCGCCTCGACGAAAGTCTCGTGCAGGGCCACGGGGATGTCGTGTCCCATGCCTGGCACGAGCAGCAGCTCCGAGCCGCGCAGCGCGCGTGAGGTTGCCCGGCCACCGGAGACGTGCACCATCTTGTCGTTCAGGCCGTGGACCACCAGCGTCGGCACGTCGAGGTCGCGGAGCGCAGGGCCACGATCGGGCTGCGCAACGATCGCGGCCATCTGCCTGGCCACACCGGAAGGGCTGATGCCGCGGTCCCACGTCTCGGCGGCCCGGTCGCGCACGATCTCGACGGTGTCTGGGTAGAGCGGGGACCCGATGAGCTTCCAGAACCGCGCCGAGCTGTCGACGTAGGCCTCCCGGGTGGTCGCCCGTCGCGCGAGGAGCAGCGGCACGATGCGCGGGTCCTGCCAGCCCACGCTGCGCCGTCCGGTCGTGGACATGATCGAGGTCAGCGACCGCACCCGGTCCGGCCGGTTCAGGGCCATGGTCTGCGCGATCATGCCGCCCATCGAGACACCGACCACGTGCGCGCCACCCGCTCCGAGGTGGTCGAGCAGCCCGAACCCGTCCTGCGCCATGTCCTCCAACGTGTACGGCGGCGCTCCGCCGCGGCCGGCGAAGGACCGCACGATGCCCGAGCGGCTGACCCGGCCGTCGATCCGGCTCGACCGACCGACGTCCCGGTTGTCGAAGCGGACGACGTAGAAGCCTGCCTCCGCCAGCAACCGGCAGAACTCCGGATTCCACCACGTCATCGGGCCACCGAGCCCCATCACCAGCAGCAGCGGCTCCCCGTCGGGGTCGCCGAACGTCTGGTAGCACAGGTCGACTCCCGGCGCGACGGTCGCAACCAGCTCCCCGGAGGGGTCCGTGGGGCGGATGGACGCTGAGCTGGACATCGCTGGCCTCCTCGGTCGACAGGTGCGGTGG
>JBPCND010000095.1:0-5164 GCA_051001655.1 Nocardioides sp.
ACCCGACCGACGACTCAACCCTACGAGTGCTGATCTGGTGCTGATCGCTGGCTTCCCCGCTGGTCCGTGGGGCACCAACTGCTACGTCGTCGCGACCGGACCCGGCGCCGAGTGCGTGGTGCTGGACCCGGGCAAGGACGCTGCGGCCGGTGTCGCCGACGTGGTGCGTGAGCACAGGCTCACACCGGTGGCCGTCCTGGTCACGCACGGTCACATCGACCATATGTGGTGCGTGGCGCCGGTTGCCGGCAGCTACGCCGCCACGGCTTGGATCCACCCGGCGGACAGGCACCTGCTCTCGGACCCGATGGCAGGCATCTCACCGGAGACCGCCGGGATGCTGCTCGGTGGGCACTACGAGTTCGCCGAGCCCGACGACGTGGCCGAGCTCGCCGACCGGCAGCAGCTGGAGCTCGCGGGCGTCTCGTTCGTGGTCGACCACACCCCCGGGCACACCCCGGGGTCGGTGACCTTCCGGACGCCGTACGTCTCGACAGGCTCGACGACCGGAGGAGGCTCCACGACCGGAGGAGGCTCGACGACCGAGGCGGCGGAGGTGATGTTCAGCGGGGACCTGCTCTTCGCCGGGTCCATCGGTCGCACCGACCTGCCGGGGGGCGACCACCCCACGATGCTGCGCAGCCTGAGTGAGCGAGTGCTGACGCTCGCCGACGACGTGGTTGTCCTGCCCGGCCACGGGGAGCAGACCAGCATCGGGCGTGAGCGAGCGGTCAACCCGTTCCTGCGTGCGCTGATCCTGCCCGCGGGGTCACGCGACCCGTCGAGTGCCCCGGCTCGAGGCCTGTGAGGAAATGGGCCGACCCACCGCGATGAGCGGTTTCCCCGAGTTCCTGCCTACGCATCGGTTCGTCGAGCAGCACGTCGTCGAGCAGCTCCGGCGCACCTTCGAGCTGCACGGGTTCGCACCTGTCGAGACCCGCGCCGTCGAACCGCTCGAGCAGCTGCTCAGCAAGGGGGAGACCTCGAAGGAGGTCTACGTGCTTCGCCGCCTGCAGGCCGAGGTGGAGCGCGACGCCTCCTCCGACGCGGGCATCGGGCTGCACTTCGACCTGACAGTGCCGTTCGCGCGCTATGTGCTCGAGAACGCCGGGAAGCTCGAGTTCCCGTTCCGGCGCTACCAGATCCAGAAGGTCTGGCGGGGTGAACGGCCACAGGAAGGTCGCTACCGCGAGTTCACCCAGGCCGACATCGACATTGTCGGGCGCGACGTCCTCGGCTTCCACCACGACGTCGAGGTGGCCCGGGTGATGGCGGAGGCGCTGACCGCCCTCCCGGTCCCGGCGCTGCGGCTCCAAGTCAACAACCGCAAGCTGATCCAGGGCTTCTACGCCGGCATCGGCGCCGGCGACGTCGACGCGGTCATGCGCGTCGTGGACAAGATCGACAAGTTCCCGCCCGAGGTCGTCGCCGGAATGCTGCGCGAGGACGCCGGTCTCGACGAGGCCCAGGCGGGGCAGTGCCTGCGGCTCGCCGGTATCCGGAGCCGGGACACGTCGTTCGTCGAGCAGGTGCGTGGGCTCGGCGTGGAGCACGAGCTGCTGGACCAAGGACTCGACGAGCTGGCCGCCGTCCTCGACGGGTGTGCCGACGTGTCTGGTGACCGGCTCGTCGTCGAGGCCGACCTGCGGATCGCGCGCGGTCTGGACTACTACACCGGAACCGTGTTCGAGACCGTCATGGAGGGCTTCGAGAGTCTCGGCTCGGTCTGCTCGGGCGGGCGGTACGACGCGCTTGCCTCCGACGGCCGGACGACCTACCCCGGCGTCGGCATCTCGCTGGGCGTGAGCCGCATGCTCGTGCCGCTGCTGACGTCCGGCCGCCTCGGCGCGAGCCGCTCGGTCCCCAGCGTCGTACTCGTGGCCCTGACGGACGAGGGCTCGCGGGACTCGAGCACTGACGTTGCACGACGACTCCGTGCCCGCGGCATCCCGGCCGAGGTCGCACCGCACGCGCAGAAGTTCGGCAGGCAGATCCGGTACGCCGACCGCCGCGGGATTCCCTTCGTCTGGTTCCCCGGCGACGTGACCGGCGACGTGGCGGGCGACGTGACCGGCGGCGTGACGGGCAACGTTTCCGGCAAAGGGGCCTTTGACGTGAGCGGAGACCAGGTGAAGGACATCCGTAGCGGGGCACAGTCCGACGCCGACGCCGACTCCTGGAACCCCCCGGCGGCCGATCTGCGACCGCAGGTTACCGGCCTGGACGTCCAGAGCGTCACCCCGCCTGGCAGTACGCCGGCCAGTCCACCCCCGAGCAAGGAGCCGTTCTCGTGATCCGCACCCATGACGCCGGGAGCCTGCGCGTCGAGCACATCGGCCAGACCGTGACCCTCGCGGGATGGGTGGCCCGCCGGCGCGACCATGGTGGCGTCGCCTTCATCGACCTGCGCGAGGCGTCCGGCATCGTCCAGGTCGTCGTCCGCGACGAGGCGGTCGCACACCAGCTCCGTGCGGAGTACTGCCTGAAGGTCACCGGAGAGGTGTCCGCACGCCCGGAGGGCAACCAGAACCGGCAGCTGCCGACCGGCGACATCGAGGTGATCGCGCTGAGCGATGGAGGCGTCGAGGTGCTCAGCCCCAGCGTGACACTGCCGTTCCCGATCGACGACCACGTCGAGGTCGGCGAGGAGGTCCGGCTGGCCCATCGTTACCTGGACCTGCGGCGGACCGGGCCGGGGGCCGCGATCCGGCTGCGCTCCGAGGTGAACCGGTCTGCTCGTGGGGTGTTGGCGGAGCGTGGCTTCGTCGAGGTGGAGACACCGACGCTGACCCGCAGCACCCCCGAGGGGGCTCGGGACTTCCTGGTCCCGGCGCGTCTGCAGCCCGGCAGCTGGTACGCCCTGCCGCAGAGCCCGCAGCTGTTCAAGCAGCTGCTGATGGTGGCGGGCCTGGAACGCTACTACCAGATCGCGCGCTGCTACCGCGACGAGGACTTCCGGGCCGACCGGCAGCCCGAGTTCACCCAGCTCGACGTCGAGATGAGCTTCGTGGACCAGGACGACGTGATCGCCGTCGCCGAGGAGATCCTCGCTGCGCTGTGGCGACTCGTCGGACACGAGATCGAGGTCCCGATCGACCAGATGACCTATGCAGAGGCGATGGCCCGGTTCGGCAGCGACAAGCCGGACCTGCGGATGGGGCTCGAGCTCGTCGATTGCACCGGCTTCTTCTCCGAGACGTCGTTCCGGGTGTTCCAGGCGCCGTACGTCGGTGCGGTGGTGATGCCCGGTGGGGCCGGCCAGCCGCGCAAGCAGCTCGACGTCTGGCAGGACTGGGCAAGACAGCGAGGCGCCCGGGGACTCGCCTACGTCCTGGTCCAGGAGGACGGCGTGCTCGGCGGACCGGTGGCGAACAACCTCACCGACGAAGAGCGCGGCGGCATCGCTGCCCATGTCGGTGCGGCGCCGGGCGACTGCATCTTCTTCGGTGCGGGGGCGGTGAAGTCCTCGCGCGCGCTTCTGGGAGCGGCGCGACTGGAGATCGGGCGCCGCAACCGGCTGTTGGACGAGTCCGCGTGGAGCTTCGTCTGGGTGGTCGACCCCCCCCTGTTCGAGCCAGCCGGTGAGGCAACGGCCGCCGGGGACGTCGCGGTCGGGAGTGGGGCCTGGACGGCCGTGCACCACGCCTTCACCTCGCCCAGGGCCGAGTACACGGACACCTTCGACACCGACCCCGGTGCGGCGCTGGCATATGCCTACGACATCGTCTGCAACGGCAACGAGATCGGTGGCGGGTCTATCCGTATCCACCGAGAGGACATCCAGCAGCGGGTGTTCGAGGTGATGGGGCTCGGCGAGGACGAGGCCCGGGAGAAGTTCGGATTCCTGCTCGAAGCCTTCTCCTACGGCGCCCCGCCGCACGGCGGCATCGCGTTCGGGTGGGACCGGATCTGCGCCCTGCTGAGTGGCACCGACTCGATCCGGGACGTGATCGCCTTCCCGAAGACCGGCGGGGGCTTCGACCCGCTGACGGCCGCCCCTGCCCCGATCACGGCGGCCCAGCGCAGGGAGGCAGGCGTCGACGCTTCTCCACCGAAGAACTCGGCGCAGACGTAACCTCGGCCGCACGCTGAGCGCGGCGTGGGTCGCGCAGCCGGTATCAATTCGTTACCGAGTGTGCGCCGAACCGACGCCGTACGTCGCTTACAGTCACATTCGGCTCGACGGTCTGGTGCTGTCGCGTGCCTCACCCGGCATCGCACAGCGATCGTTGCGCCGGCCTCGACTAGAAAGGTGAGCATGGGGATCCAGCCCACGGAGCTGCCCGAGAGGGGCATCGCCGACGAGCCCACGCTCGTTAAGCAGGAGATCGCAGGTCGCTCGCCGATGCAGATCGCCATGGCGAGACTGCGGCACGACAAGATCGCCATGGCCTGCCTGTTCGTGGTCCTGCTCTTCGTCCTGATCGCCATCTTCGCGCCCCTTCTGACCCGGCTCTTCGGGGTCGAGCTCAACACCGGAGACCCCTCCGACGACCTCGACCAGTTCAACTTCCCGCTGATCGGACCGCCGGACCACGGGTTCACCTGGGAGGCGCCGCTGGGAATCTCCCCGAACGAAGGCGACGACAACCTCGCGGAGTGGTTCTACGGCGCAAGAACCTCACTGACGATCGCCACGGTGTCGACACTGAGCGCGACCTTGATCGGCGTGGCGATCGGTCTGGTTGCCGGCTTCAGCCGCGGTTGGCTCGACAAGGTCATCAACTTCGTCATCGACGTCTTCCTCTCCCTCCCACTCCTTCTGGTGGCGCTGGCACTCGCGCCGATCATCGTCAGCAGGTTCGGCAACAACCCCGACCAGCTGAAGATCTGGCAGTTCGGCTCTTTGCTCATCGTCTTGTCGCTGTTCGGCTGGATGACCCTGGCCCGCCTTGTGCGCGGTGAGGTGCTGTCGCTGCGTGAGCGTGAGTTCATCCAGGCGGCGCGAGTGATCGGGGTGCCGACCCGTCGGATCCTGTTCAAGGAGCTGCTGCCCAACTTGATGGCACCGATCATCGTGTCGATCTCCTTGGGTCTGCCGGCGTTCGTGACCGCCGAAGCCGGTCTGGCCTACCTGGGTATCGGCGTGGTCGGCGTCCCGTCGTGGGGGCAGACCATCGACTCTGCCGTGCCGTTCTTCAACACCTATCCGTTGTTCCTCTAT
>JBPCND010000096.1:0-9267 GCA_051001655.1 Nocardioides sp.
CTCGTCAAGAAGAGCTCGGTCGTCGGGGTGACGACGAACCCCACGATCTTCGCCACGGCCCTGGCAGACGGTGAGCGCTACGACGCCCAGCTGAGTGAGCTGGTCGACGCCGGGACCAATGTCGACGGCGCGATCTTCGCGCTGACCACCACCGACGTGCGCGACGCCTGCGACGTCCTCCTGGACACCTGGAAGTCGACCGACGGGGTGGACGGGCGTGTCTCGATCGAGGTTGCCCCGGCCTTGGCCTCCGACTCCGATGCCACGATCGCCTCCGCCCGGGAGCTGTGGGCCGAGGTGGAACGACCCAACCTCCTCATCAAGATCCCGGCAACCACCGAGGGAGCTCCTGCCATCACCGATGTCATCGGTGCGGGCATCAGCGTCAACGTCACGTTGATCTTCGGCCTGGAGCGCTACGACCATGTGATGGAGGCCTACCTCGCCGGCCTCGAGAAGGCGCGCAAGGACGGGATCGCCCTGGACGGCATCCACTCCGTCGCTTCGTTCTTCGTCTCCCGCATGGACAGCGAGGTTGACCGTCGGCTCGACGAGCTGGGCGCCGACGCCTCGCTGAAGGGAAGGGCCGCGGTGGCGAACGCGCGGCTGGCCTACCGGGCTTTTGAGGAGAAGTTCACCAGCGAGCGCTTCGCCGAGCTCCAGGATGCCGGCGCACGCCCGCAGCGGCCGCTCTGGGCCTCGACCGGGGTGAAGAACCCCGACTACTCCGACACCTTCTACGTCACCGACCTCGTGGTGGCCGGCACGGTCAACACCATGCCCGAGAAGACCATGCGGGCTTTCGACGACCACGGTGAGATCCGGGGCGACCAGGTGACGACACAGTACGACGACGCCGAGCGGGTCATGGCGGACCTCGCCGAGGCAGGCATCGACTACGACCATGTCATTGCCGTCCTCGAGAAGGAAGGCGTCGACAAGTTCGTGAAGTCGTGGGACGAGCTGGTCGAGACCGTCCGGACCCAGATGGAAGGCCAGGCGACGCAGGCGTGAGCGCGGCCCTCGAGGTCTCGGCGACCGGGGCCGCGGCCGACGCGATCTCCACCCACGTCCCGGCACTGGTCGCCGAGAAGTTCGCGAGCAGGCTCTTCGGCCGGGACGCGGCGCTGTGGGGCGACGAAACCGAGGCCGAGGCCGGCGTCCGGCTCGGCTGGGTGGATCTGCACCGCACCTCGCGTCCATTGGTCGGAGAGGTGGCCGCCTTGCGCGAGGAGCTTCGCGAGGAGGGCGTCGACCACGTCGTCCTGTGCGGCATGGGCGGGTCGTCACTGGCGCCCGAGGTGATCTGCGCAGCAGCCGGCGTCGAGCTGACCGTGCTCGACTCGAGCCACCCCGACCAGGTCCGCTCGGCGCTCTCCGACCGGCTGGACCGGACGGTCGTGGTGGTGTCGAGCAAGTCTGGCTCCACTGTCGAGACCGACTCGCAGCGTCGCGCCTTCGTGGCCGCCTTCGAGGAGGCCGGGATCGAACCGGCCCGACGCGTCGTCGTGGTCACTGACCCTGGCAGCCCGCTCGACGAGCAGTCCCGGGACGGTGGCTACCGGGTCGTCAACGCCGATCCGTTCGTCGGTGGACGTTACTCCGCCCTGACCGCCTTCGGGCTGGTGCCCACCGGGCTGGCCGGAGTCGACATCGAAGGCCTGCTCGACGACGCGGAGGCCGTCGCCGACCTGCTGGCAACCGACGACGAGGCCAACCCGGCTCTTCGGCTCGGCGCGACGATGGCCGGCACCGAGCCCTTGCGCGACAAGCTGATCCTGGTCGACGAGGGCTCGGGTCTGCCCGGGTTCGCCGACTGGACCGAGCAGCTGATCGCGGAGAGCCCAGGCAAAGGCGGAGTGGGAGTGCTGCCGGTAGTCGTGACGGACTCGTCCTGTCCGGAGGTGGCTCTGCCTCCGCAGGACGCAACAGTCGCGCGGCTGGTCGGGGACAGCGACGGCGAGGACCACCGGGGCGGGCCTAGTGGTTCCGAGGTCACCGTCTCGGGTTCTCTGGGAGCGCAGCTGTTGCTCTGGGAGGTGGCCACGGCGGCCGCGGGCCGGCTGCTGGGCATCAACCCGTTCGACCAGCCCGACGTGGAGAGCGCCAAGTCGGCCGCTCGGTCGATGCTCGAGGGAGAGCCCGACCACACGCCCGCGGACGCGGTCGACGGGGCGGTGGAGATCCGCGCCCTGGGTGGCGATTGGCTCGGCGGCGCTGCGACGGTTCGTGGTGCGCTCGACGCGTTGCTGGACCAGCTCGACGACGACGCCGGCTACCTCGCGGTGATGGCCTACCTCGACCGGATCCGGGACACCGACCTGTCCGACGTACGCCGCAGTCTCGCGATCCGCACCCGCCGGCCGGTGACCTTCGGCTGGGGGCCGCGCTTCCTGCACTCCACGGGTCAGCTGCACAAGGGCGGCCCACCGGTGGGTGTCTTCCTCCAGGTCACCGGGGCGATCGAGTCCGACCTCCCCGTCGCCGGCCGGGACTACACGTTCGGCGACCTGATCACCGCCCAGGCTGCCGGAGACGCGCGGGTGCTCGCCGACCACGGGCGTCCGGTGCTGAGGCTTCACCTCACCGACGTGTCCGGGCTGGCCGTGGTGGCGGAAGCACTGGCGTGAGCTCCCGCATGAGTCGGCGCGCGGATCCCGACACGAACGACACCGCCAACCCCCTCAGGGACCCGCAGGACCGGCGCCTGCCGCGCATCGCGGGGCCCTGCGGGCTGGTGATCTTCGGCGTGACCGGCGACCTGTCCCGGAAGAAGCTGATGCCCGCGGTCTACGACCTTGCGAGCCGTGGGCTGCTCCCGCCCGGCTTCTCGCTCGTCGGTTTCGCCAGACGTGACTGGGCCGACCAGGACTTCGCGCAGGTCGTTCACGACTCGGTCAAGGAGCACGCCCGGACCGAGTTCCGCGAGGAGGTCTGGCAGCAGCTCGCCGAGGGTTTCCGGTTCGTCCCGGGCAACTTCGACGACGACCTGGCGTTCCAGACGTTGAAGCAGACGATTCTGGACCTGGACCGGGTCCGCGGCACCGGAGGCAACCACGCGTTCTACCTCTCGATCCCACCGCGGTTCTTCGCCGACGTGATCGGCCAGCTCAAGGAGCACGGCCTCGCCGACCAGAGTCCCGACTCCTGGCGCCGCGTCGTGGTGGAGAAGCCGTTCGGGTCGAACCTCGAGACCGCCCGTGAGCTCAACTCGGTTGTCTCGGAGGTGTTCCCCTCCGGCTCGGTCTTCCGGATCGACCACTACCTCGGCAAGGAGACGGTGCAGAACATCCTGGCGATGCGCTTCGCCAACGCCATGTTCGAGCCGATCTGGAACTCCAACTACGTCGACCACGTGCAGATCACGATGGCCGAGGACATCGGCATCGGTGGACGCGCCGGCTACTACGACGGCATTGGCGCCGCGCGCGACGTGATCCAGAACCACCTCCTGCAGCTGATGGCGCTGATCGCGATGGAGGAGCCGACCTCGTTCGACGCCAAGAGCCTGCGGATCGAGAAGCAGAAGGTGCTGGAGTCCGTCGTACTCCCCCGTCGTCTCGACCTCTCGACCGCCCGCGGCCAGTACACCGAGGGCTGGGCGGGTGGCGTCAAGGTGCCCGGCTACACGCAGGAGCAGGACATCCCGGCGAGTTCGCACACCGAGACCTTCGCCGCAATCAAGCTCCGCATCGAGACGCGACGCTGGGGAGGCGTCCCGTTCTACCTCCGCACCGGCAAGCGGCTCGGCCGCCGCGTCACCGAAGTGGCGGTCGTGTTCAAACGGGCTCCGCACCTGCCGTTCACCAAGACCGCCACCGAGGAGCTCACCCACAACGCCCTCGTCATCCGGGTGCAGCCCGACGAGGGCATCACGCTCCGGTTCGGCTCCAAGGTGCCCGGAACGGCGATGGAGATCCGCGACGTCAACATGGACTTTGCGTACGGCGGCTCGTTCACCGAGTCCAGCCCGGAGGCCTACGAACGCCTCATCCTCGATGTCCTGCTCGGGGATCCGCCGTTGTTCCCCCGGCACGAGGAGGTCGAGCTGTCCTGGCAGATCCTCGACCCGATCGTCGACTACTGGGCCGAGCACGGCAAGCCGGACACCTACGAGTCCGGCACCTGGGGTCCCCCGTCCGCAGACACCATGCTCGCCCGCGACGACCGGACCTGGCGGCGACCATGACCGGCGAGTGTGAGGGGACCCCGTGATCGAGCTGACCGGGACGTCCAGCAGTGCGATCGCCACCGAGTTCCTCCGGGCCCGCCGTCGTGCAGGCAGCCCGGCGATGGGCATGGTGATGACCCTCATCATCGAAGTCGACGACGACGTCGCGGACGAGGCGATGGCGGCGGCCCAGGCCGCAGCCCAGGAACATCCCGCCCGGCTGCTCGGCGTGGTGCTCGGAGACGGCCGTGGCCGGGCGCAGGTGGACGCCGAGGTCGGCATCGGGTCCGGAGCCTCCGGTGAGCGCGCCCTGATCCGGCTCAGCGGGGCGGTGACCAAGCATCCCGAGTCGGTCGTGCTGCCGTTGTTGCTCCCCGACTCCCCCGTCGTGATCTGGTGGCCGGGCCGGGCACCGGACGACCCGGCGGCCGACCCGCTCGGCAGGCTGGCCCGGCGCCGGATCACCGATGCCGCCGCCGTGCCCACCAGGCGTTCCCAGGCGATGCTCACCCAGTGCCGGGCCTACGCCCCCGGAAACACCGACCTTGCCTGGACCCGGGTGACCCAGTGGCGGGCATTGCTCGCCGCGGCCCTCGACCAGAACCCGGGCAAGGTGTCCGCGGTCTCTGTGACGTCCGAACGGATCAGCCCCAGCGCCGACCTGCTTTCGGCCTGGCTCGCCGACCGGCTGCGCGTGCAGGTCGATCGGCACGCCAGCGAGGGCCCGGGCATCACCCAGGTCCTGCTCAGCACCCGCGGCGGCGAGGTCGCCATCGACCGGTCCGACGGCAGGCTCGCCACGCTGAGGTCGCCCGGTCAGCCGGACCGGCCGGTCGCGCTGCGTCGACGTACCACCGAGGAGCTGCTGTCCGAGGAGCTGCGCAGACTCGACCCCGACGACGTCTACGCGGCAACGGTGAAGCGCCTGCTGAAGCTGTCCGGCGGACCGACGAGGAGCTCACGTTGACCCGTGGCGAACCCGCGATCGAGGTGTTCACCGACGCCCCTGCCCTGGCGACTCGCGTGGGCGCCCGACTGCTGGAGCGGCTGGCTTCGGTCCAGACCACCGGCCGCGTGCCGTGCATCGTCCTCACCGGCGGGTCGATCGCCGACGAGCTGCACCGCGAGCTGGTGCGGCTCACCCCCACCTCGGACGTCGACTGGTCGCGCATCGACATCTGGTGGGGCGACGAGAGGTTCGTGCCGGCAGACAGCAGCGACCGCAACGCCCGGCAGGCCGCCGAGGCGCTGCTCGACCACGTCGACGTCGACCCCGACCGCGTGCACGAGATGCCGTCGTCGGAGGGCGGTGGCGACCTGACCCAGGCAGCAGCGGCGTACGCCGCTGAGGTGCGGGCCCACGGCGCGGGGGCGTTCGACGTGGTCATGCTGGGAGTCGGGCCCGACGGTCACGTCGCCTCGCTGTTCCCGGGCCTGCCCGCGCTCGACGTGCACGACGACATCGCGGTGGGGGTCCGCGACTCGCCGAAGCCGCCACCGGAGCGGATCAGTCTCACCTTCGCCGCACTCAACCGCACGAGAGCGACGTGGTTCCTGGTGACGGGGGCGGAAAAGGCCGATGCCGTGGCGCGAGCACATGGGGGGGCCGACGTGCACGAGGTGCCGGCCACCGGGGCGCACGGCTCCGAGGAGACGGTGTGGTTCCTGGACGAGGCGGCGGCAGCGCGGCTGCCCACCTGACCGTCCGAGTCAGAAGACGATGTCGCCGTTCTTGCGTCGGCTGCGGAGGGTGGCGATCGCCTCGTCGAGGATCTCAGCCGCCTCCTTGTCGGAGCGGCGTTCCTTCACATAGGCCAGATGTGTCTTGTAGGGCTCGATCTTGGGTGCCGGGGGCGGGTTGGCGGAGTCCAGGCTGGCCGGAAGCCCACAGCGGGGACAGTCCCACGAGTCAGGGATCTGGGCTTCGACCGCAAACGTGATCACGGACTGGTGGGCGTGCGAGCAGAAGTACACGACCCGCTGACGCGGCGCGGCGTCGCCCCGCTCGGCCTCGCCCATCGGTCCCGCACCGACACGGCTGCCACGAATGGCGCTTCCTCCACCAGCCACGTCTCAGTGCTCCTCGTCGACTTCTAGTTTCCGGCCTTGAGCAGCAGGCCCAGGGCAATGATGCAGGCGGCCCAGATCAGGGCAGTCCCGACCGTGATCCGGTCTAGGTTCTTCTCCGCCACCGAGGAGCCGCCCAGACCGCTGGACACACCCCCACCGAACATGTCGGACAGTCCGCCGCCCCGACCCTTGTGCAGGAGCACGAGGACGATGAGCAGCAGGCTGCTGAGGATGAGCAGAACAGTGAAGACGGTAGCCACGGTGGGAAATCCTAACTCACGATCACCGGATCAGATCACAGGCATGTCGTAGAACCGACAGATGCCGCCGAACTCGTCGGCCTGGAGGCTCGCGCCACCCACCAGGGCACCGTCGACGTCGGACTTCTCCATGATCCCCGCGATGTTGGCCGCCTTGACAGAGCCGCCGTACAAGATGCGGCATGAGGCTGCGGCGTCGTCGGAGAACGACTCGGCGATCCGGCCGCGGATGGCTGCGCAGACCTCCTGCGCGTCATCGGGGGTGGCGACCTCGCCAGTCCCGATCGCCCACACCGGTTCGTAGGCGATGACCGTGTTCGCGACCTGCTGCTCGGTGAGCCCCGACAGCGACCCGTCGATCTGCGCGAGCGTGTGCTCCACCTGGCGACCCTCCTGCCGCACGTCGAGCCCCTCGCCCACGCAGACGACCGGCGTCATCCCGGCGGCGATCGCCTTCTTGGCCTTGGTGTTGACGATCTCGTCGGTCTCGGCGTGCTGCTCGCGCCGCTCGGAGTGCCCGACAACCACATAGGAGCAGCCGAGCTTGGCCAGCATCGAGGCGGAGATGTCGCCGGTGTGAGCCCCGTCGGCCTGCGTGGACACGTCCTGGGCGCCGTACCGGATCTCCAACCGGTCACCATCGACCAGCGTCTGTACGCTGCGGAGGTCGGTGAACGGTGGCACGACGACGACTTCGACCTTGCCGAAGTCGTGCTTCTTGTCCGACAGCGTCCAGGACAGCTTCTGCACCAGGACCACGGCCTCCTGGTGGTTCAGGTTCATCTTCCAGTTGCCGGCCATCAACGGCACGCGAGCGATCTTGTCCATCAGGGAATCGGTCCTCAGTCATCGTGGGGAATCGTGGTGGTCAGGAGAGTACGTCGATGCCGGGAAGTGGCTTGCCCTCGAGATACTCCAGGCTGGCGCCACCACCGGTGGAGATGTGGCCGAAGGCGTCCTCGTCGAAGCCGAGCTGCCGGACCGCGGCGGCCGAGTCGCCCCCGCCGACGACCGAGAGTCCGTCGATCTCGGTCAGGGCCTGAGCAACGGACCGGGTGCACGCGGCGAAGGCATCGAACTCGAAGACCCCCATCGGGCCGTTCCAGAACACGGTGCGGGCATCGACGAGGGCGGCGGCGAACGCTTTGCCGGACTCGGGGCCGATGTCGAGACCCATCTGGTCGGCAGGCATCGCATCCACGGGTACGACGCTCGCCGGGGCGTCCGCCGCGAAGGCCGGAGCCACCACGATGTCGGTCGGCAGCACGATCTCCACACCGGAGTCCTCGGCCCGCTGGAGGTAGGAGCGGCAGACGTCGAGCTGGTCAGCCTCGAGCAGGCTGGTCCCCACCTCGTGTCCTTGCGCCTTCAAAAAGGTGAATACCATGCCACCGCCGATCAGCAGCATGTCGGCCTTGCCGAGCAGGTTGTCGATCACGCCGAGCTTGTCCGACACCTTCGAGCCGCCCAGCACGACGACGTAGGGGCGCTCGGGGTCCTCGGGGAGACGGCGCAGGACATCGATCTCGGTGGCGACCAGGCCGCCCATCGCGGCGGGGAGTCGCTGTGCGACGTCGTACACGGAGGCCTGCTTGCGATGGACGACGCCGAACCCGTCGCTGACGAAGGCGTCCGCCAGTGACGCGAGCTCGTCGGCGTAGGCTCCACGCGCGGCGTCGTCCTTGCTCGTCTCCCCTGCGTTGAAGCGGACGTTCTCCAGCACCGCCACCTCACCGTCGGAGAGGCCGGCGACAGTGGAGCGAGCGCTGTCGCCCACCGTATCGGTGGCGAACGCGACGTCCTGACCGAGCAGCTCGCCCAGCCTCGTCGCGACCGGACGCAGGGAGTACCTCTCCTCCGGCGCCCCCTCCGGTCGGCCGAGATGGGCTATGACGATGACGCGGGCGCCGGCCTCGACGAGCCTCGAGACGGTCGGGACACTCGCCCGGATCCGACCGTCGTCGGTGATGACGGTGTCACCCCCCGCGCCGCCGAGGGGGACGTTGAGATCGGAGCGGACCAGTACGCGCCTGCCGCGCAGCTCCCCCAGGTCGTCGATCAGGTTCACCGCTGTCAGAGCGTCGTGCCGACGTGGACGATCAGATCCGCGAGGCGGTTGGAGTAACCCCACTCGTTGTCGTACCAGCCGACGACCTTCACCTGGTTGCCGAGCACCTTGGTCAGGCCGGAGTCGAAGATGCACGAGCTCGGGTCCGTGACGATGTCCGCTGAGACGATTGGGTCCTCGGTGTACTTCAGGAAGCCCTTCATCGGTCCCTTGGCCGCGGCCCTGACGATCGCGTTGACCTCTTCGGCGCTCGTCTCGCGACCGGCCTCGAAGGTCAGGTCGGTGACCGAACCGGTCGGGACGGGCACGCGCAGGGCGAAGCCGTCGAGCCTGCCCTTGAGCTCCGGCATCACGAGGCCGATGGCCTTCGCGGCACCCGTGGAGGTCGGCACGATGTTGAGCGCGGCGGCACGGGCTCGACGCAGGTCCTTGTGCGGCGCGTCCTGGAGGTTCTGGTCCTGGGTGTAGGCATGGATGGTCGTCATCAGGCCCGTGACGATGCCGAGCTCGTCGTGGAGCGCCTTGGCCATCGGTCCCAGGCAGTTGGTGGTGCAGGAGGCGTTGGAGATGACGGTGTGGGCGGCCGGGTCGTAGGTGTCATCGTTCACGCCCATCACGATCGTGACGTCCTCGTTGGAGGCCGGCGCCGAGATGATGACCTTCTTGGCGCCGCCGTCGATGTGGGCCCTGGCCTTGCT
>JBPCND010000097.1:0-3353 GCA_051001655.1 Nocardioides sp.
GGCTTGACATCCCCGCGGTGTCCTACTGGGGCGCCGTGCCGCACTACGTCGCGCAGCCGCCGTGCCCCAAGGCCACCCTGGCCCTGGTCGGCGTGCTGGAGGAGCTGCTCGAGATCAGCATCCCGCTCGCCGCCCTGGTCGAGGACGCGCGTGCCTGGGAGCGCGGCGTCGACGAGCTGGCCGAGGAGGACGAGGACATCGCCGACTACGTCCGCGCGCTCGAGGAGACCCGGGACACCACCGAGCTCCCCGAGGCCTCCGGAGAGGCCATCGCCCGCGAGTTCGAGCGCTACCTCAAGCGCGGCGACGACTCCTAGAGCGCCAGGCCGAGAGTGGCGTCGAGCAGGGTGCTGATGGTCGTGCCCGCTGCCGGGTCGGAGGTCTCGGCGAGGTGGCCGGTGACCCCGAGGGTCGCCTCCACCCAGGCCTGCACCGCAGTGATCGCCGTGGGGGCGTCGAGGTCGTCGGCCAACGCGGCGAGCACCGCCTCGACGACGGGCAGCGACGGGGCGCCGGCGCCGAGCGAGAGCGCCTTGCGCCAGCCCTCGACGGTGTCGACCGCGTCCCAGAGCTGCTCGTCGGTCCACTCCCAGTCGCTGCGGTAGTGGTGCCGCAGCAGCACCAGCCGGATCGCCATCGGGTCGATGTCGGAGTTGCGCAGCGCCGACACGAAGACCAGGTTGCCCTTGGACTTCGACATCTTCTCGCCGTCGTACCCGACCATCCCGGCATGGGCGTACACCTGGGCGAATCGTTGACCGGGCTCTGCCACCTGCGCGTGGCCGGCGGACATCTCGTGGTGCGGGAACACCAGGTCGCTGCCGCCCGCCTGCACGTTGAAGCCGAGGCCGAGGTGCTCCATCGCGATGGCCGTGCACTCGATGTGCCAGCCGGGTCGGCCGGGGCCGAACGGGCTCGCCCAGGACGGCTCGCCCGGGCGCTCCCCGCGCCAGATCACGCAGTCGAGCGGGTCCCGCTTCCCCGGGCGGTCGGGATCGCCGCCGCGCTCACCGAAGATCTCGGTCATCTCGGCGCGGTCCCAGCCGGACACGTCGCCGAAGGCGGGGTCGGCCGTCACCGAGAAGTAGAGGTCGTCCTCGACCCGGTAGACGGCCCCCGCCGCATCGAGGCGCTCGATCAGCGCGACCACCCGCGGGATCGACTCGACCGCGCCGATGAAGTGCGTCGGCGGCAGCACCCGCAACGCCGCCATGTCCTGCCGGAACAGCTCGGTCTCCCGCTCCGCGAGCTCGACCCAGTCGAGGTGGATCTTCTCGGCTCGCTCGAGCAGCGGATCGTCCACGTCGGTGACGTTCTGCACGTAGGTGACGTCGTGGCCGGCGTGGCGCCAGGCCCGGACGAGCAGGTCGAAGGCGACGTTCGTCGCGGCGTGGCCCATGTGCGTGGCGTCGTACGGCGTGATCCCGCAGACGTAGAGGCGGGCCGCGCCGTCGGGCTCAGTGGCGACCAGACCGCCCGACGCGGTGTCGTGCACGCGCACAGGGGGTCCTGTCACGTGGAGGGTGGGGAAATCGGGAGCCGGCCAGCCGCGCATGCCGGGAAGTCTAGGGCGTGTCTCCTATGTCTCGGCCGTCGCGAGCATCGTCCGGGGCAGGCCATGGACGTAGGAGACACGCCCTAGCCAGGGTGTCTTGGCAGACGCTCCGTTCCGGAGTGAAATTGTGGGGTGCGGTCGGCCGGGTTGACGTCGTTGTTTCTATGGTTCGTTGAGGCCGTGCCCTAGCCGGGCGCGGGGGTCACGTGTTGGGCTCTTCAGTGTTGCCGCCATCGTTGGTGAGCACGAGAACTAGATTTGCTTCTCCTGTCCCGATGGCCCCTGCCGGTCGGCTGCACACCCGGGGTCTGGATGGTCCGGTCCCGCTGTGTGTGGAGGTGGGAGATGAACAACCGTGTTCAGCGAGTCAGTCGATGACGAACAGATCATCGAGCGGGTCGCCGCCCTCGATCTCGGCAAGGCCGAGCTGGTCTGTTGTGTACGGCTCCCGGGCCAGGTGGGCACACGTCGCGTCCAGGAGGTGAGCACCCATACGACGATGACGCGGTCGGTGACCGAGCTGGCCAACTGGTTGGTCGATCTGCGGATCGAGCGGGTGGTGATGGAGGCCACCAGCGACTACTGGAAACCGGTGTTCTACCTGCTTGAGGCCCACGGCCTGCAGCCGTGGCTGGTCAACGCCCGCGACGTCAGGCACCTGCCGGGTCGGCCGAAGACCGATGTGTTGGACGCGGTGTGGTTGTGCAAGGTCGCCGAGCGGCAGATGCTGCGGCCCAGCTTCGTGCCGCCGGCCGAGATCCGGCAGTTGCGTGACCTGACCCGGTACCGGATGAGCCTGGTCGCCGCCCGCGGGGCGGAGAAGAACCGGGTCGAGAAGCTCCTCGAGGACGCCTGCATCAAGCTCTCGGTCGTGGCCTCGGACATCTTCGGTGTCTCGGGGCGTCAGATGATGGCGGCCTTGGTCGCCGGTGAGCGTGACCCGGGACGGCTCGCGGAGATGGCGCGGACCCGGATGCGGGCCAAGATCCCGCAGCTTAGGGAGGCCTTCACCGGGTTCTTCACCGATCACCACGCGCTGCTGCTGGCCCAGATGCTCTCGAGGATCGACGGGATCGAGGCCGACATCGCGCTGCTCGATGAGCGGATCGAGGCCCACCTGGTCCCTTTCGCTGACGCGGTCGAGCGCCTCGATGAGATCCCCGGGATCGGCGCCACCGCAGCAGCGGTCATCATCGCTGAGATCGGGGTCGACATGACCCGGTTCCCCACCGCAGGACACCTGTGCTCGTGGGCGAAGTTCTCCCCCGCGATCAAGTCCTCGGCCGGCAAGAGCAAAGGGCGCGGGTCGACCGGACACGGCAACCGCTACCTGGCCAGGATCCTCGGCGAGGCCGCGGTAAGCGCGGGACGTACCGACACCTTCCTCGGGGAGCGCTACCGACGCCTCGCCAGACGCCGCGGGAAGAAGCGGGCCCAGGTCGCGGTCGGGCGATCCATGCTGGTCATCATCTGGCACCTCCTGGCCGACCCCGGCGCCCGCTACATCGACCTCGGACCCGACCACTACACCCGCTCGATCAACACCGAGACCAAGAAACGCAACCACATCCGACAGCTCCAGGCCCTCGGATACACCGTCACCATCGAGCCCGCCGCCTGAGACCCGAACACCCATACCCGGCTCCGCCGGGTGCTGCCGCCTGCCTGGTCACGGTCAATTTCGAACTAGACGCCACCGAGAGGACGGAGTCTGCTCCGGCTCGGTCAGCGCGGGCGTGAAGGGAGGACCAGATCCACAATTCGTGCGAACGGGTCCGACTTGCGGATGTCGATGATC
>JBPCND010000098.1:0-8711 GCA_051001655.1 Nocardioides sp.
CGGCATCGGCAGGGTGCCCGCCATTGCTACGGGGAGGTGATGAAGGCTGTTGTTGTGCACCAGGTCGACGAGGCCGTCCTCGGCGAGCTCGAGCATCAGCTGGAGGTAGGCATGGTGCTGCGCCAGCCATTCCTCGGGCGGCATCGACACATCCATCCGGGCGGTGTCGCTGAGCGTGAACGGACGGACCGACAGCAGACGGGCGTTCAGCCGTTCGTCGGTGCCGTGGCCCGCGAAGACGGACACGTCGACCCCACGGTCACGCAGGCCACGGACCAGGTGCCACGTCATGGACTGCATACCTCCGGCGAAGGGCTCCCGGAGCGGGAAGCGAGAGTCGGCGATGACCACTATCCGCAGGGTCATGGCTGCGTCGCCAACACGTGTGCATACAGGTGACGGTGGGATTCGGCGATCCAGATCCTCTCCCGCCGGCGTGCCACCGGCTCTGCCCGCCAGGAGGGTCGCTCCGACACCGCCCGGACGACCGCCTGCTCGAGGCTCGGCACGTCCAGTCCGTGCTCGTCCAGGTGGTAGGTCAGACAGGGACGTTGCTGCCGGTAGTAGCCGCAGTCCGGAGCGAGCACGGCCGTCCCGAGGTCGTGGCAGGCCTCCAGCCAGCCGGAGTGGGTGCCGAACCGGTAGGGCAGCACCGAGAGGTCGATACCCTGGAGGTAGTCCCACAGCTGCTCGTCGTCGAGGAAGTCGTGAACCGCTAGGTCCACCGTCCCGTCGGCCTCGGCGTCCCGCAGCAGGTCGGTCACCGCGACGTCGAAGCGATCGGATCCGCGTGTCACGACATCGGTGTGAACGTTGACGACCAGCCGGGTGTCGGGAAGGGTCGCAACGGTGCGGATAAGCGTCTCCAGCACCGGGACGGGATCCATGCTGGCACGCAGGCTCTTGAGGTGTACCCCGACGACGTACCCCTCGCGCCGCTTCCGTGCTCGCGACATCGTCGGTTCCGCGACGACGTGCGGATGAGGCAGCACCGTTGCGGTCCTGCCCCATCGCTGCTCGATCTCGTCCGCAGCTCCGTTGGTGAGGGTGATCAGTGCGTCTGCGGCCGGAACCAGGATGTCGAGCTGGGCATCGTGCAGGCCACGGCTGAGGTGGTGGGGGTTGCGAAGGTCGTGAACGGTGTAGACGAGTGGTTTGCGTTGTTCCCTGAGCGCCGCGACGAGGTCGATGAGGTCGTCCGGCGTACGCGCGTCGAACCCGAAGTGCAGGTGGAAGACGTCAAAGGAGTCGTGGTGTCGACGTACCCAGGCGGCTTTGAGCGCTGGAGGTGGCCACCACTGGGCGGCCGGGACGTCCCCGGGCACCGGTGGGTCGGGCAGCCGTACGATGTGGTCCTCGCCGTCGGGATGACCTAGGTGTCGGACGTAGACGTGACACTCCGGCACCGACAACACCCTCATGCTGCTCGGCACCGTTGCCGGGACCGGTTCGGCGATCCCGAGGAGCCGAGTGGGAGAGCTCACGGGCAAACCCACCTTCTGTGGCATGGACCGCCGGATTCTCGACGGCTCCGGACACGTACCCCGCGGGTCCGGATCTAGGCGTCTCGTGAACGGCAGGCAGCTGTTCCCAGCGGGCGCCGCCTAGGCTGCGCCGGACCCCCCGACCGGCGTCAGCGCTGCACGGCCTTGCGGCGCATCGGCACGTGCGGGATGCCGTCTTCGTAGAACTCCGGTCCGGTCTGCTCGTAGCCGAACCGCGCGTACCACCCGGCCACGTAGGACTGGGCGTCCAGGTGAGTCGACTGCTGGCCGACCACCTCGTGGGCTCGGTGCATGAGCCTCTCGGCGAGGCCTCGACCTCGGTGACGGGACTCCACCAGCACCCGGCCGATGCGGGACTCCGCGCCCTCGTCGAGAACGCGCAGGTAGGCGACCGGAGCGCCGCCCTCGCTCACCCATAGATGCCGGGTGCCGGCTTCCAGGTCGCGCCCGTCGAGCTCCGGGTAGGGGCACTCCTGCTCGACCACGAACACCGCCTCGCGGAGCTGCCACAGCGAGTACGCCGTCCGCGGGTCCAGCTCGTCGAAGGAGGCCACATGTACGGCGTCGTCGCTCACCTTGTCGACACTAGGCGGCGGCCGGAACGCCTGCGCCGGTGCGGACGTCGACGCCGAGGTCCGCGAGCTCAGAGACATGATCCGCCGCGAGACCTTGGCCGGCGCCACGGCGTTCGTCACCCACCTCGCCGATTCTGGCGGCCTGCGTACCGGCGTCGATGTCGAACAGGGGGCTGACGTCTGTTGGGCTCTGGTCAACTCCCTGCTCCTGCAGCTCCTCGTCGACACTCGAGCCTGGTCGTTGCAGGAGTGCGGTGAGTGGCTGGTGCTGGCGGTCTCCGCGACGCTCGTCGATGCGGGAGGCGACTCGGGCCCGCGACCTCTCCCCTCCGTCGACGTACGAGACGATCCGAAGCGGGAACGGCTATGAGGCCTCGGTCGACGGCCGGGTTGCCGGTCGCCTTTCCTACCAAGGCACCGGCCGACTCGTTGTGCTCACCCACCGAGGTCGACCCTGCCTTCGACGACGTCGGCGTTGCCGAGGCGATGGTACGTCGGGTGCTGGAGGATGTGTCGACCGACGGGACGCGTCGCGTAGTTCCGTGGTGCGGCTATGTCACGTGGTGGATCGGCCGCCATCCGGAGTACGCCTCGACGGTCTACGACGCGATGGCCGACTGAGCACGTGCGGATGCGCCGGCTCGGGGTGATCTGGACGTGCGGACGCGCCGGCTCGGGGTGATCTGGACGTGCGGACGCGCCGACTCGGCTTCCTCGGACCGGTGTATGGTCGAGGGACAACGACAGGGGAGCGTCTCCGAGGACGCTGAGAGTGCGGCACAGGCCGCAGACCCTCGAACCTGATCCGGGTCATTCCGGCGAAGGGAGTCGAGTCTCGACCGCTCGCGCGGTCCCCTCCCGAACGCATGGGAGAGCCATCCTGTCCGTCCTGCCCGCACGAGCCCCGACCGTCGCGGTCGGCTGTGTCGTCAGCCTGGGGCTGCTCGCCGGCTGCGCGCTGGAGAACCCCTCCGAGGACCCAGCCGCCGAGGCCGCCAAGGAGGTCGTCCTCGCCACCCACGACTCCTGGAACATGTCGAAGAAGGTGCTCCGCGAGTTCACCGACGAGACCGGGTACGACGTCGTGGTGCAGCCGTCAGGTGATGCCGGTGCCCTGACCAACAAGCTCGTGCTCACGAAGGGGTCGCCGATCGCCGACGTGGTCTACGGAATCGACAACACCTTCGCCTCACGTGCTGTCGACGAAGGTGTGCTTGCGCCCTACACGCCCGCCGACAACGCGGGAGCGAGCTTCGAGCCGGACCAGGCCGAGGTCGCCGCGCAGGTCACCCCGATCGACTACAGCGACGTGTGCGTCAACGTCGACGACACCTGGTTCGCCGAGCGCGAGCTCACCCCTCCGAAGACCTTCGAGGACCTGCTCGACCCCGCCTACCGGGGTCTTTTCGTCACGCCCGGGCCGCCGACGTCCTCGCCCGGCCTGGCCTTCCTGATCGCCACCATCTCCAAGTTCGGCGAGGCCGGCTGGCGCGACTACTGGGAGGCGCTGCTGCTCGACAACGAGGCCAAGGTGACGTCGGGCTGGTCCGACGCCTACCAGGTCGACTTCACGGCCGGCGGCGGTGGCGGCGACCGTCCGATCGTGCTCTCCTACGCCAGCTCGCCACCGTTCACGATCCCCGAGGACGGTGACGAGCCGACGACGAGTGCGCTGCTCGACACCTGCTTCCGCCAGGTGGAGTACGCCGCCGTACTCGAAGGTGCCGAGAACCCCGAAGGTGCTCAGGCCCTCGTCGACTTCATGGTGAGGACGTCCTTCCAGGAGGCGCTCCCCGACAACATGTACGTCTTCCCCGTCGACCCCGGCGCGCAGCTGCCCGAGCTGTGGGCGGAGTACGCCGAGCCGGCGAGCGACCCGTGGCCGATGCCGGAGAGCCGGATCGCCGAGCTGCGGGCCGACTGGTTGCGGTCCTGGGCCGAGCTCGCCGGGCAGTGATCGCCCGGTGACTTCCCCATGAGGTCCGGTGAGGGTCCGGTGAGGGCCCAGTTGCGTCCTGGGTTCGGGGTCGTGGCCCTGGCGGCGGTGCCGGTCGCCACCCTGCTGGTCTTCTTCGCCCTGCCGGTCGGCGGCATGGTGGTCCGCGGGCTCTGGGTCGACGGCAGCTTCGAGCCACTGGAGGCGCTCGAGGTGCTGACCCGCAGCCGCACGCACCGGGTGCTGTGGTTCACCGTCTGGTCGGCTGCGGTCGCCACGCTCGCCACACTCGTCCTCGGCCTACCGCTCACGTTCGTGCTCTACCGGTTGCGCCTGCCGGGACGTCAGCTGTTGCGGGCCCTCGTGGTGGTGCCTTTCGTGATGCCGACCGTGGTCGTGGGCGTCGCCTTCCGCACGTTGCTCGCACCTTCGGGACCGTTCGGCGCGCTCGGCCTCGACGGCACCCCGCTGGCGATCATCGCTGCGATGGTGTTCTTCAACCTCGCCGTCGTCGTCCGCACGGTCGGTGGCCTCTGGGAGCATCTGGACCCTCGCCGCGAGCAGGCCGCGGCCGCACTCGGCGCCTCCCCGTGGCAGGTGCTGCGGACCGTGACGTTGCCCGCGCTCACACCGGCCTTGGTGTCGGCGGCCAGCGTGGTGTTCCTCTTCTGTGCCACGGCGTTCGGGGTGGTGCTCACCCTCGGCGGCCTTCGTTACGCGACCGTCGAGACCGAGATCTACCTGCTCACCACCCAGTTCCTGGACCTGCGTGCCGCAGCGGCACTCTCGTTCCTGCAGCTTGTCGTGGTGACCGGGCTGTTGGTGGCTGCCCACGTCGGGCGGTCACGTCGCGAGCACGCACTCGACCGCTCGTCGGCCGAATCCGTGGCCCGGTCTCCCCGTCGCACCGATCTCCCCGCGCTTGCCATGTCCGTGCTGTCGATGGTGCTGGTGCTGGCGCCGATCGCTGCTCTCGTCACCGGTTCCCTGCAGGTCGGTGACGGTTGGGGGTTCGACCACTACCGCGCGCTGGGATCCAGACGGGAGGACTCGCCGCTGCTCGTCCCGGTGAGCGAGGCGCTGGGGAACTCGTGGAAGGTGGCCGTGGACGCCGCGCTGCTGGCGATGCTGCTCGGAGGCCTCGTGTCCGTGGTCGTCTCCCGCACCGGACGCGGGCGGAAGGAACGTCGTACCCTCTCGGTTCTCGACGGCGTCTTTATGCTGCCGCTCGGGGTGTCCGCGGTGACACTCGGCTTCGGCTTCCTGATCACGTTGGACCGGCCGCCGCTGGACCTGCGCAGCTCTCCCCTGCTCGTCCCGATCGCGCAGGCGATGGTCGCGCTGCCCCTGGTCGTGCGAACCCTGACTCCGGTGCTGCGCTCGATCGACCCCCGGCAACGCCAGGCCGCAGCGGCGTTGGGTGCCTCCCCGCTGCGGGTGTTCGGCACCGTGGACCTGCCGACCGTGTGGCGCCCACTCCTCGCTGCGACCGGCTTCGCCCTCGCGGTGTCGCTGGGGGAATTCGGCGCGACGAGCTTCCTCAGTCGCGCTGAGCAGCCGACCATGCCGGTGGTGATCTACCAGCTCATCGGGCACCCGGGCGCCGACAACTACGGTATGGCCCTCGCCGCCGCTGTCGTGCTTGCCCTGCTGACCACGATCCTGATGGCACTCGTCGAACGGTTGCGCCTGGGCAGCCTGGGGGCGTTCTGACGTGCTGTCGCTCCGTGACCTCTCCGTGCAGTTCGACGGCAACCCAGCGGTCGCACGCGTGAGCTTGGACCTCCGTGTGGGAGAGGTGCTCGCCGTCCTCGGTCCGTCCGGGTGCGGGAAGTCGACGCTGCTCCGCGCTGTCGCCGGCCTGGAACCGTTGGCCTCCGGCTCGGTCTCGTACGGCGGCCAGGACCTCGCCCGGGTGCCGACCCACCGTCGTGGCTTCGCGCTGATGTTCCAGGAGGGGCAGCTGTTCTGGCACCAGAGCGTGGCCGGAAACGTCGGCTATCCGCTCCGGCTGCGGTCGACCCCGCGGGCGCAGAGACATCGACGGGTGACCGAGCTGCTCGAGCTCGTCGGCCTGGCCGGCTACGACGACCGCAGCCCGGCCACCCTCTCCGGCGGTGAGCGGCAGCGGGTCGCGCTCGCCCGCTCGCTGGCCGCCGAGCCCAGGCTGCTCCTGCTCGACGAACCGCTCAGCGCTCTCGACAGGGAGCTGCGCGAACGGCTCGCTGCCGACCTCCGGCGGATCCTCGTCGACGCCGGCACCACGGCACTCCTGGTCACGCATGACCAGGAGGAGGCCTTCGCCGTGGCCGATCGGTTGGCAGTGATGCGCTCGGGTCGGGTGGTCCAGGAGGGCACCGTGGACGAGGTGTGGCGCGCGCCGGTCGACAGCGAGGTAGCCGGCTTCCTCGGCTACGCGACCGTGCTGCGCGGTCGGGCTGCCGAGCTCGTCCTAGCTGCCGGGGGGGCCGCCGAAGGAGGCTTCGACATCCCGGGCCGGGCGGTGGCGCTGCGACGGTCGGCCCTGTCCTGGTCCAACGACGGCCCGCTCCAGGGCAGGGTGCTGTCGGCCGTGGTGACTCCTGACCAGCTCCGCCTGGTGGTCGAGCTGTCCGGAATCGGCCAGGTGCACGCCGTGGCAGGCCCCGACGCGGCCGTCGAGGTCGGCCACGACATCCGGCTGGGCGTCGACCTCGGGCGCACCGCCGTACTCCCGAGCTCACCTCGCGGATCCGTCTCCTAGAATCGCCCTTGTGAAGCGGCCTGCATACGGACTCCTCCTCGGAGTCGCCCTCGGCATGGGGCTGCTGGCCGTGATCGCGAGCTTCCGGCTCGACGAGCCGCTCCGTGACCCCGACGGTTTCCTCGGCCCCTCGTGGATCCGGCTGCCGCTGATGGTCCTCGGCGCCTTCGTGGTCGACGTGGTGCCCCGGTCGCTGTGGCGGGCGAGGACCGACTGGCGCTCCTGCTTGCGACACGCCCGCACGATCGTGCGGGAGCACTGGACCCGAGAGAGGGTCGCGCTCGTCGTCATCGGGCTGAGCTCCTTCTTCGTGACCTACGTCAGCTACCGGAACCTGAAGAACTACCTGCCCCAGCTCGGGGGTGAGACGCAGGACACGGTGCTGCACCGGATCGACGAGGTGCTGGCGTTCGGCTACGAACCGGCGGTGATCCTGCACAACCTGCTCGGCGAAGGCGTCTCCGCGCACGTCCTCGCCTTCGTCTACCTACTCTTCCTGCCGCTGTCCCCGGCCTCGCTGGTGGTCTGGCTGGTCTGGGCGCGCAACATCAGCTACGGATACTGGTACGCCACGGCGCACTGCCTCACCTGGGCGCTGGGCACGGCGAGCTACTACATGGTGCCCTCCCTCGGACCCAACTTCGCCTACGTCTGGCTCTATCGCGACCTCGACCAGACCTCGGTCTCGGCACTGCAGGACGCGTTGTACAACGGGCGCACCGACACCATCTACGACCCGTTCGCCGACTCCGTCCAGAGCGTGGCCGGCTTCGCGTCCCTGCACGTCGCCATCATCCTCACCCTGGCGCTGGTCACTCAGTACACCGTGCGGCACGCGTGGGTCCGCTGGTCGATGTGGGGCTTCTTCGCGCTGACGGTCATGTCCACCCTCTACTTCGGCTGGCACTACATCGCCGACGACATCGCCGGGGCGCTCATCGCCGTCGTCTCGGTGTGGATCGCCGGGCTGGCAACGGGTCAGAGGTTCGACCGTGGCGGCCGCGCCTCGCACCCGACCACCTCGACCAGACGGGTGCCGGTCGAGAGCACCGCCGAGGTCGAGGGAGTCGCCGCCGGGAAAACTTGACCAAACAGGCGGAGTTTACCCTCGTGTCGTCGGCCTTCCTCGACTATCCTTCACACGTAGAGGGAGATCCGGGGGGATCATCACGCACCGCTGCTGCATGGTCGGTGTCCCTGCGGACTCCCCACACAACGTGGCTCAGTCCCCACCTCCCAGGGGGACCGCGCCGCAGGTCCCGTCCCATCCTCCCAGTGGGGCGGGACCACCTTTTTCTCCGGCGTCACTGCGCCGTCGACTGCCCCCCGGAACCGCTCTCCGGGCCGCGACCTGCGGTTTACCAGGGGATGCAGGAAGTTGGAACCTCCCCATGGCGAGCAAGCCATGGGGAGGTTCGAAAAGCCATGGGGAGTACCGGCCAGGAGTAGCCGCGGTGTCCGGCCGCGGTGTCCGGCCGCGGTGTCCGGCCTCGGTGTCCGGCCTCGGAGTACGGGCGGAGGTCGCCGGGTCCGGGCCACACTGGGCCGCCGCGACCCGGCCACGCTCACGTGCCGACGACGCCCGCAACCCGATAGGGAAGCGACGCGTTCTTGCGGGACAAATAGATATCACCGTTGTAGTTAGTCAAGCCGACACGCCGTGGGGCTGAAGTTATTTTTGTGTTTAGTGTTCCCAATGAGGCGGATGAGTATTAGCGTTCCGATCGCGTACCCGTTTGTCGGGGACGTGCCGGCCTGGATCCGGCGCCGGCGCCCTGGGAGGGTCGGCGCCGGCCGGGCCTGGCAGGACCATCGACCAGCGGAGCGTTCGAAACGAAGGGGAGCGGCTCGAACGCAGATGGGGAGATTCGTGTGCGCGAGCATCACGCACGGCAGGCATCGACTCGAGCATCATGCGGCAGGCTGCGTACCCGGGTAGCGCTCGTCGCCGC